>DATBFX010000228.1:0-2550 GCA_036558305.1 Thermomicrobiales bacterium
GCTAGGCCGGCTAACGAGGGGTCGGGGGCAGGGGGTCAGGGGTCGGGACGATCTCTCTGTCCTCTGACCCCCGGCCCTCGACCCCTCGTTAGCCGGTTGCCGGGGCGGTGATGCGGAGGCGGGCCTTCATCCCGAGGGCGAGGTGGGGCGTCCCGTCTTCGGTCGGGAGGAGGCAGACGATCGCGTAGCTGCCGGGGGCTAGACCGACGAGGACCAGATCGGCCTGGCCGCCGGGCGGGATCGTCACCTGACCGATGAACGTGACGCCGTCGGGCAGACCGGGGCCGGGTTCGCGCAACAGCGCGTCGGTGCTGACGCCGCGGTCGAGATGAGCGACCAGCATCTCGTGGTCCTCTTTGCCGGTGTTCGTCCCGGTCAGGACGACGTCGGGACCGGCGACGGTGCCGGGCGAGAGCGCGAATTTGTCGTCGCTCAGACCGACCTCGACCCGGCTCGCTTCCGGCGGGGCCACCACCGGCAGTGGCGTCACCGCGTCGACCTGCCAACGGCTGCCACCGGCCGCTGTCGCCGTGCGAACGAAGGTCCAGCGGCCGTGGACGAGTTGGTTGCCGACGACGGTGACGACGTCGGCATTGGCGCGGTCGGCGCTTTCGCGGCGGACGTCGGTGACGACCGAGACCGTGACCGGGACCTTGGGCAGATCGGGCGCCAGCGCCAGGTAGTCCGCCCGCGGCAACCGACCGCCGCCGCCGTAGACCTGGCCGAGGTAGCGCTCGGTCACCAATTGGACGACCGTGTCGCTCTGCCCATCGGACAGACAGGCGGCGAGCGTGCGGACGAGCGTTTCGATCGCGGCGGCCGTGGCCGCGTCGGCTGGTTGTCCCGCGACCGGCGAGGCTTCGGCCACCGGGCTTTCGACCGGCGCCTCCGGCGTCGCCCCGACCTCGTCGCCCACCTCGGCCGTCAGCGCGCAGGCGATGTTGGTGACATCGGTCCCGTCTTGCAGTTTCGCCGCGGCCGCGCCGGGTTCCGCCGCGGCGACCAGGATCGCCGCCGCCAGCGTCAATCCCAGCGCCATCGCGCGGCGTCGCCCGACTCCGCTCGTCTTCGGAATCATCACCCGTTCTATCCCCATCGTGCGGTCTTGCCCGTCGGTTGCCGATTGTGTGGTCGATTGTAGTCGAGAACGGTCGTGCCTCGACCAGCGGCGGTCGTTGGGCAGCGCGTATACTCGCGCCGTTCGGTATCCCGCACGACCACCCTTCTCCCCAACCGAGGCAACGAGGCGACGGATGGACGACGTGCCGGCGCGGACCAACGGAACCCAGGACCAGGACGGCCGCGACGCGACGCGGCACGCCCCCGACGAGTGGGCGGAGCTGCTGGCGCGGACGGTGGCGCACCTGGCGGCGCAGTTGACGATGACGCAGATCCGCCTGCGGGCGCTGGCGACGGAGGTGACCGCCCGCGACCCCTTCGCCGAGGCGGCGGTGCGCGAGCGCCTGCGGACGATCGCGACGGCCGAGACCGGGCGCTACCTGCGGGAGAACCTCGGGGAGGCGCTGGTCGACCTGATCGACGTCGAGGCGCTGGAGCAGGAGATCGTCGCCTTCCTCGCCGGTCCCGACCCGGACTGACACAGGGGACAGGGGACAGGGGGGCGGGGGACAGGGGACAGGGGTCGGGGGCAGGGGGCAGGGGGCAGGGGGCAGGAGCACGAGTCGTCTCCACTCAGTCCTCAGACCTCTCCCGTCCCCCTGTCCCCTGTCCCCCGACCCCTTGGTTTCGTGCCGGGCGCACCTTGTCCGTGGTGGCCGGCCGCGCTAGGATAGGGCCACCGGTTCGTATGCGTTCGCCGCCTTGCCCCGCTGGTGGCGCCTTTCTCGACCGCGGCGTCGCCCGGTTCCGGCCGGTGCCAGCTTGCCGGTGCCTCGTCGTTGGGGCGCCGGCACGAACGAGAAAGGGGTACGCCCATGTGGCGGACGACGGGGATCGGGGTGTTGATCGCCCTGGCGGCGCTGCTGATCTTCGGTCTGGCAACCGGGGTCTTCGCCCAGGACGCGACACCCGCCGCCCAATCGGAAGGACTGCCGGGCGGGATCGTGCTGCGGGTGGTCGAGCGGGCGGAAACCGACACGGTGATCGACCTCGGCGAGAAAGGCGACTCGATCGGCGACCTGCTGGCGTTCGGCAACCCGATCTACGACCCGGCGAACCAGACCAAACTGGGCAACGATCAGGGCAGTTGCGTCAGGACCGTGGCCGGGAAGGCCTGGGAATGCACCTTCACGCTGATCCTACCCGAGGGGCAGATCACGACCGAGGGACCGTTCTACGACGCGGCGGATTCGGTGCTGGCGATCACCGGCGGGACCGGGAATTATCGCGATGCGCGGGGGCAGATGACGCTGCACGCGCGGAACGAGCAGGGGACGGAGTACGAGTTCACGTACGAGATCGAGTGATCCAGATTGGTCACGGGACGAGCGCGCATCGGGAATACAGCGCACTTCAGAGGCGACGGGCCACCTGCTTCGTAGGGGCGGGCCTCCGTGCCCGCCCTCGTACGTACGCGCAAAAGTCGAGGGC
>DATBFX010000229.1:0-20532 GCA_036558305.1 Thermomicrobiales bacterium
AAGCCCCGCGCGTCGGAGCGGCCGGCCGATAGGTGCCTCTCGTCTTGTCGCCGGTTGCGATCTCGCCCCGACCGCCCAATGGTGTATCCTCCCCGCCTCCATTTTTCGGACATCAGGCCGCGCGCCTGGGAAGGGGATGCATCGCCGTGGTCACCGAGACGCCGACGAACGAGGCGGTCCGCGACGTCTGGGACGCCAACGCCGCCTTCTGGGACGACCGGATGGGCGAGGGGAACTTTTTCCACCTCCACCTGGTGGGCCCGGCCGCCGAACGCCTCCTCGCGATCCGGCCGGGCGAGCGGGTCCTCGAATTCGGTTGCGGCAACGGCCAGTTCTCGCGGCGGATGGCAGAGCTGGGCACGACCGTCTACGCGACCGAGCTCAGCGAGCGGATGATCGCGCACGCCCGCGCCCGCACCGAGGCACGAGCAGACCTGGCGGGCAAGGTCACCTTCGGCCAGCTCGACGCCACCGATCCCGCCTCCCTGGCCGCGGTCCCCGGCGCCCCGTTCGACGCGGCGGTCTGCAACATGCTGATCATGGACATGATCGAGGTCGAACCCCTCTACCAAGCGCTCCCGTCCCTGCTGAAACCGGACGACCGCTTCGTCTTCACCGTCATGCACCCGGTCCTCAACAACCCCGGCGGCACCAGCCTCTGCGTCGAGGAGAGGGATGACGGCGCCGACCTCCGAACCGAGTACTCGATACGCGTCTTCCGCTACCGCACCACCGGCGCCACCAAGGGCATCGCGATGATCGGTCAGCCAAAGGCGCAGTGGTACTTCCACCGCACCCTGAGCGACCTCCTCGGCCCCGCCTTCGCCGCCGGCCTGGTCATGGACGGGATCGAAGAACCCTTTCTCCCCCCGGACACCGAGCCGGGCAGCCGCACGCTCTCCTGGACCAAGTTCCAGGAGATCCCGCCGGTGCTCGGGGTACGGCTGCGGGTGGCCAACCGGTAGCGAGCAGGGCTCGGCTCGCTGCTGCCGCCCGCCTCCGCGGTGGCGAGGATCCGCGGCCCGTCTGCGGATGAGCATTCGGACCGACCCCGTGCTACCCGCAACTTCCGCGTCGCCCACAGAATCGTTCTGTGGGCGATTCTGTGCCTGCCCTTCATGGCGGACCGGGCCCCCGTCCCGCAAAGTGGGGACACGGCGGTCGCAACGTCGGCAAGCAACGACGCCGCGACCGCCGGGACAACGGTTCGGCTGTCCCCGCTCCCCGGCCCCCCAAGGCGCCACGGGACCGGGCGAGACGGGGACAGAACGAACCGACCACGATGGCCGAACCAATCGCCTGCTGACAGTCGGGCGATCTCTCCTAAGGAGCATCCGCACATGTTCGCGATCGTCGTCAAGAAACTCTCTATCTTCGCCGTCGCCGCGCTCATGGTTGGTTTCTTCGTCAGCCTCCAGGCGTCGCCCGTCGGGGCAGTTGCCACCTGCAACGGCCTCGCCGCGACCATCACGGGGTCCGGCATCATCAACGGCACCGGCGGCGCCGACGTCATCGTCGGTTCGAACTCGTCCGACACCATCTTCGGCAACGGCGGCAACGACGTCATCTGCGCCCTCGACGGCAACGACACCGTCGAGGGCAACCAGGGCCGCGACACCATCTTCGGCGGCGAAGGCACCGACAGCATCTGGGGCGAAGGCAACGGCCTCACCGTCACCGGCGGCGACGACCAACTCCACGGCGGCGATGGGAACGACACCATCCACGGCGAGGTCGGCGACGACACCATCTGGGGCGATGCCGGCGACGACACCCTGATCGGCGGCGACGGCGGCGACGTCTTCAAGGGCGGAGCGGACTACGACTCCTGCGAAGGCGACGGCGGCGTCGACTCCTTCACCAACTGCGAAGTCGTCCTCTAACACCCCCGGCGCGACTTACCCCCTGGCGCCCGCCCGATGCGGGCGCCGTCCCTCACGAACAGGAGATCACCATGAACCGTTTGAAGAACCTCGTCCTCGTTTCCGGGCTCGTCCTCGCCACCGGTGCCCTCTTCGGCTTCTCCTCCCCCCACGCCGCGGGCGCCCAGGCGGTCCCGCTCTGTAACGGTCTGGTCCCCACCATCGTCGGCGCGGGGTTCATCCCCGGCACCGCCGGCAACGACGTGATCCTCGGCTCCCCCAACCCGGACACGATCGACGGCCGCGGCGGCAACGACGTGATCTGCGCCCTCGGCGGCGACGACATGGTCGATGGCGGCGCCGGCAACGACACGGTCTTCGCCGGACAGGGCAAAGATTGGGTCCGCGGCGGCGACGGGAACGACACCCTCTTCGGCAACGACAACGACGACAACCTCCAGGGCGGAGCCGGCGACGACTACCTGAACGGTGGTGCGCACAACTTCGGCGACGTCTGCAACGGCAACGCCGGTCTGAACACCCTCGTCGCCTGCAACCCGTAGCAGCCGCACCGCTCCTGGTACGCAAGGCGCCCCGGCTCGACCGAGCTGGGGCGTCGCCATGTCGTTCGGGGCCCGCCTGCTCGCCCGACCCGGTCGGCCTCACGGTGCACTGCACCGCGGCGGCCATCCAAGAGGGACCGGCACGCGCGGCAAAGGATCCGTCCCAACCGCGTCCACGAGAGTCGATCCGTTCCTGGCGCGACACCGATGAGTTTCGCCCTCCTTCCGGGTTCCATAGGTAGGCGCCGGTCTTCGGCGCGGTGAAACAGACCCAACGGGAGGTCAAACGTGAAACGCCAAGTCATGGTGCGCTACAAGGTCAAACCCGATCAGGCAGCGCGTAACGAAGAACTCGTCAAGCGCGTCTACGAAGAACTCCACGAGTCGGCACCCACCGGCATCCACTACGCCACGTTCGTCCTCGAAGACGGCGTCAGTTTCGTCCACGTCGCCTTCAACGAGAGCGAGGATGGGCAGAACCCGCTGATGGAGGTCGCGGCCTTCCGCGCCTTCCAGGAGAATGTCGACGAACGCTGCGACGAACCGCCGGTCGCCACCGGTTGGCGCGAAGTCGGCTCCTACGGATTTTGGAGTGGGTAGGCACGCAACCGTCATGGTGGACCGCGACGTTCGCGCTGGCGACCAGACCGAAACCGACCGTCTGGCCGCCGCCCAGGGCGGGGACGAAACCGCCTTCGCCGAATTGACGCGGCCGCTCCAGCGAGAAATCCACGTCCACTGCTACCGCATGCTCGGTTCGCTCGACCACGCCGACGACGCGCTCCAGGAGACGCTCCTCCGCGCCTGGCGCGGTCTCGATCGCTTCGAACCCCGCGCCCCGTTCCGCGCCTGGCTCTACCGCATCGCCACCAACGTCAGCCTGACGCTGCTGGCACGACGCACCAGCCGGAACGAAATCACCCCGACGACCCCGGAAGACGACCTTGACGACACCGGGAAAGGGGGAGAACCCGTGTATCTCGACCCGTATCCCGACCGCCTGCTCGACGAACTCGCACCGATCACGCCCGGGCCGGAGGCGGCGATCGAGCAGCAGGAGAGCGTCGAACTCGCCTTCGTCGCCGCCGTCCAATTGCTCCCGCCGCGGCAGCGCGCTACCCTCCTCCTCCGCGACGTCATCGGCTACAGCGCGTCCGAGGTCGCAGCGATGCTGGCGACCAGCGTCGCCGGCGTCAACAGCGCCCTCCAACGCGCCCGCACGACACTCGATCGGGAACGGGACGCCGGTCTCATCGCGCGCCCGCACTCCTGCCCCGCCGCCGCAACCGAACGCGCGCTCGTCCGCCGCTTGGTCGACGCCTGGCACACCGCCGACATCTCGGCGATGGTCTCGGTCCTGACCGAAGACGCCCTCCTGGCGATGCCACCGCAACCGGAACGCTACGTCGGCCGCAAGGCAATCGGCGCCTTCTTCGCCACCGTCCCCGGCGGCGGTCGCCTCGACCGATTCCGCCACGTCCCGATCCGCGCCAACCGCCAACCTGCCATCGCCTCCTACTACCGCGGCGGCGACACCGGACCGTACCAGGCCCACGGCATCGTCGTTCTCTCATTGGAAGGCAACGCCATCGCCTCCATCACCCGCTTCGGCAACGCCGAGCACTTCCCCCGTTTCGGCCTGCCGACGACGATCACCGATTCGTAGGGGCGGGCCTCCGTGCCCGCCCGGTTCCCAAAGGCGGCGTCGCCTTCCTGAACCGGGCGGGCCTCCGTGCCCGCCCCTACAGAAAGACTTCCCTCAGGAGAACATCATGGCAACTTCCCAGACCCGGAAGGGTCTGATTCTGTTTTTGACGTGTTTGGCCCAATTCATGGTCGTGCTCGACATCGCCATCGTCAACGTCGCCCTGCCGTCCATCCAAGACGATCTCGGTCTGGGCGAGAGTACGTTGCAGTGGATCGTGATCGCCTACGGGTTGATACTCGGCGGGTTCCTCTTGCTCGGCGGGAGACTCGGCGATCTCTTGGGACGCCGCCGCATCTTCCTGGCCGGCGCGGCGGTCTTTTCCGGCGCCTCGCTCCTCGCCGGTCTGGCACAGTCGGCCGAACTCTTGATCGGCGCCCGCGCCCTTCAGGGATTTGGCGCCGCCCTCCTCGCTCCGTCGGCCCTCGCGATCCTCGCCGTCACCTTCGCCGAGGGCCGTGAACGCAACGGCGCCCTCGGCATCTTCGGCGCGGTCGCCGGGACTTCGGCCTCCGTCGGGGTCATCGCCAGCGGTTTGCTCACCGATGGTCCCGGCTGGCGTTGGGTCTTCTTCATCAACGTCCCGATCGGTCTCCTGTTGATCGCCCTCGCCGCCAGATTCCTCCCCACCGATCGCCCCGACGTCCAGCGACGCCACTACGACGCGGCCGGCGCGACGACCGTGACGGGCGGACTGCTCCTCCTCGTCTACGGGATGAATCGGGGCGTCGATCACGGCTGGGGTTCGGTGTCCACGCTCGCCCTCTTCGCCGCGTCCGCGATCCTTCTGGCGGCCTTCGTCGGGATCGAATCACGGGCCCAATCGCCCCTCGTCCCCTTTTCCGCCCTGCGCAACCGGACGATGGTCGCCGCGGACCTGGTCGCCTTCCTCCTCTTTGCCGCCTTCTTCTCCTTCATCTTCCTCGGCTCCCTGATGATGCAGCAACTCCTCGGCTACTCCCCGACCCGCACGGGAGTCGCCTGGCTCGCCACCGCCGTCACCGCCTTTCTCGCCGCCGGCTTCACGGGCGCCCGGCTCGCCTCCTCGGTCGGCGTCAAGCGGCTCCTGATCGTCGGCATGTCGCTGCTGGCCCTCGGCGCCGCCTGGCTGACGAGGCTTCCGGTCGGGGCCGGCTACGCCCCGGACATCCTGCCCGCCTTCATCCTGGCCGGGATCGCGGGCGGTATCTCGGCGCCGTCGATCCAGATCGGGGCGCTCGCGGGCGTGAAGGGTGAAGCGGCCGGTCTCGCCTCCGGTCTCGTCGAGATGATGCGGGAGATCGGCGGCGCGGTCGGCATCGCCGCCGTTTCGACCGTCCTCGTCACCCGCACCGACGGTGCGAGCGGGATCGCCGATCCGGCCGCCCGGCAGACCGCCGTCTTCGACGGCTTCCAGTCCGCCTTCACCGTCATCGTCATCCTGGCCGCGCTCGGCGCCCTCGTCACCGCGGTCGCCTTCCCGCGCCTCGCCCGAGACGCCCAAACGCAACCCGTGGCGGAGGAGATGCTGGTGGCCGAGGCCCAAGCGGCCGACTGACGCCGGTCAACCGCGGACAGACTCCAACAAAAGGGGAGCGCCCCGGACCAAGGTTGGTCCGGGGCGCTCCCGTCGATCCGATCCGCGACGATGCGCGCGGACGTGTTACTTGACGTTGAACGTGACCGTCGCGATGTTGCTGTTGGCCGCGCCGTCGTTCGCGCGGTAAGTGAACGAGTCGGGCCCGACGAAGCCCTTGGCCGGGGTGTAGACGAAACCGCCGTCGATCTTGAGAATGAGCGTGCCGTGCTTCGGACCGGCGACCAGCCTGGCGCTCAGCTTGTCACCGTCGAGGTCGGTGTCGTTCCCGAGAACGCCCGGCGCGCCGAGCGCGAGGCGGCGATTCTTGGGGACGTTGAACGAGTTGTTGTTGGCCACCGGCGCCCGGTTGACGGGGCCGTTCGCGGTCACGGTGATGAAGGCCGTACCGAAGTTCACGCTGTCGTTGGCGCCGTCGTTGATCTTGTACTCGAAGGACGCCGTGCCGACGAAACCGGCGTTCGGTTTGAAGGAGAACGACCCGTTGCCGTTCAGGCTGACCGTCCCGTTCTTGACGGTGCCCAAATCCGAAACCTGAAGGAACGAACCGCTGCCGCTGATGTCGTTGGCCAGGACGCCGGGCGCGGCCACGTTGAGGACACCGCCGCTGCCGACGGTGAAGAAGTCGTTGTTGGCGACCGGCGGGTTGAAGGCGGAAGCACCGCGGCTGCCGGCCATCACGCCGGCGAGCATCCCCATCAGAACCAAACCGACGGCAAACCGCCGGGCAAGAGACAAAATAACCATGGAATCCTCTCTGAATCATGTCCTGGCTCGGTGCCAGGATTCGTCGGCGCATCCGCGCTATCCATTAAGTTCACGCAGCCCGATGGGCGGGCGACGCGGGCACGAATCCCCCCGTCCGGAACTCAACCTCTTCAGGGTTACGTCGACACATCACAGTCCTGTCGAAATGCGGTCTTCCGACGAATCACCGACGGTTTTCTTCGTCTGTCGGGACCTCACAGGCTCGCACGCCACACCCATCACATCGACCATGGCTTCGAGAGCGATCTGACCTCCACTCGACGCTCCCGCGCTCAGCCCCATTGCTGTTCTGTGTCACCTACCGTCCGACGTCTTCCGTTCCTTCCGCGACGATTCCGTCCCGTCGCTCCCCGACCGCTCGGGGCGGTGCCCGTTCGTCCGGGCACGACCCAACCCTAGCCAGCGCCTCGGATGGATACATACGTCAGATTGCCTATCTCGTCTCGGTGCGATTACCTGGTTGCCTGCCGGGGGCCCGCCCCCTCCCGTCATTCCTCGGCTGCGCTCGGAATGACGGGAGGGGCGGTCGGCCGCGCTCGTGACGAATCAGGGTCAGCCCGGCCGGATGTTCTGGTTGAGCCGGAAGAGGTTGTCGGGGTCGTAGCGCCGCTTGATCGCCGCCAACCGGTCGTAGGTCGCCGCCGGATAGGCCGCCCGCACCCGCTCCTCGCCCTCGTCGCCCAGGAAGTTGACGTAGGCGCCGTCCGTGCGCGGGGCGATCTCCCGCCAGAACCCCTCGGTCCAGGCGACGTGGCGGTCCGCGTCCGCCGACAGCGGGTCGTCCCAACCGTTGATGGCGGCGAGGAGGAACGGTTTGTCCCGGTGCGCGAAGGCGGTCGCCGCCGCCGGCACGCGCGCCATCGCCCCGCCCAGGACGCGCAGTTGGATCAGACTCAGCGGCGACGTCATCCGGTCGGCAGAGACCGCGATGGCCTCGATCGTTGCGGGGTCGAGGTCGCGCAAGAATCCCGCCCTGATCGCGTGCGGGCGGCTGACCCCTCCCTCGGCCGTCAGGTCGTAGAGCGCCGGATAGGGCATCGCGCGGGTCGCGTCCACGATCGGGGCCACACCCGCCAGCTCGCGGAACGGGGCGAGGTCCCACCACCCGGCCTCGGGGTCCCCGACGTAGCAGACCGTGACGATCATGACCGGTCTGCCGTGCCAGGCGGCGGGGACGAACGGGTACGGTGGCGCCTGCATCACGAACGTGAGCGTGGTCAACTCGTCGGGCGCCGCCATCGCCGCGGCGGCGTACGCGCTCAGCACCTCGGCGGTCGGCGGGTAGACGATTGCACCGCCCAGGATCGTGCCGACCGGGTGCAGCCGGAACCGGAATTCGGTCGCGATCCCGATGTTGCCGCCGCCGCCGCGCAATGCCCAGAAGAGGTCGGGGTGCTCCTCGGGACTCGCCGTCAGCAGGCGGCCGTCGGCGGTGACCACCTCGGCCGAGAGCAGACTGTCGATCGTCAGCCCGTACGTGCGCGCCAACCAACCGATCCCGCCGCCGAGCGTCAACCCGCCGACGCCGACGCTCGCCGAGTCGCCGGACGGTGTCGCCAGACCGAATTCCTGCGCCCGGGCGCCGTATTCGCCCCAGGTCAAACCCGGTTGCACCGACGCCACGCGCTGTCCGGCGTCGATGCTGATCCCCTTCATCCCCGACAGATCGACGACCAACCCGCCACCGACCGTCCCGTGACCGGCCGGGCTGTGCCCACCGCTCCGGACCGCAAGCGGCAAGTCCTGGGCACGGGCAAAGTTGACCGCCTGGACGACGTCGGCGGCATCGCGCGGACGCACGACCAGTGCGGGATGGCGGTCGATCCCGGCGTTCCAGACCCGGCGGGCCCGGTCGTACCCGGCCGAGCCTGGCCGCACGATCTCTCCGCTGAACTGCTCCGCGAAGATCCGGACCGCGTCGTCCCGACGCGTCTCGGTCTTCGCACGTTGTGCGATTGAAGCCATCGAGGTGTTCCTTTCGTGGAAATACGAACCGCGCTCGCTCAGGCGGCCGGTTTTCGGCCCGAGACGGTATAGAGGGGGATGCCGCCGCAGAAGCGTCCCGCACGGCCGGCGGCGAAACCGCCGGCGATCAGGCGGGCGGTCTCCTCCGCGGAGATCGCGCCAGCATCCCGCGCCCGCTCGATCGCGGCGCGGACGAGCAGGTCGTCGAACAACGTCGCCGCGTCGGTGACGACCATGACGAAGCCCTCGCAGGTGACGTCGTCGAGCCCCGCCTCCGCGAACAGGCGGCGCACCTGGCGGCCCATCCAGCCGATCCCAACTCCCTCGCTGATCGACCGCACCACCCGCCGCCAGGCGTCGCGTTCGATCTCGGGGCAATCGATCGCCATCCCGTCCCAATCGACCTCGGTCGCGACGACCCGTCCCCCCGGTTTCGTCACCCGCGTCATCTCGGCGACGGCTGCCGCGGGATCGGCCAGATATTGAAGCACCCGCTCCGTCCGGCACCCGTCGAACAACCCGTCGCCGAACGGCAGGTCGGACGCGTCCGCGACGTGAAAGGCGATCGGCTTCGCGCGGTCGCGCGTCCGTTCCCTGGCCACCTTGACCATCCCTTCGCTGGCGTCGATCCCGACGACCCGGCCGGTCGCGCCGACCAGCGGCAACGCGTCGTGGGCAAAACTACCGGCGCCACAACCGACGTCGAGCAGCGCGAACCCCTCCCGCACGCCGAGCAATTCGACCGTCCGGCGATGGTTGGCACGGATCGAGGGGAGGGCGTGGACGACGTCGAGGAACCGCGCCCAGAATGCCGTCGTTTCGTCGACCCCGTCCAAATCCGTAAACGCGCGATACGGGGCCGTCTCCACGGTGGTGGCCGTCATCACGACGCTCCTTTCTTTCGCATCTTGCTCCGCTCCTACTGCCAGGAGGCGTCTTCCCAGGTCGGCTCGTCGTCCGCGGTGGTCGTTTCCGCACCGGTCTCTTCTTCGTCCGGCACGCGAACGACGACCTCCACCCGCTTCGGTTCTCCCGCCGCGATCTTCGGTAGCTCGACCGCCATTCGCAGCAACGCGCCCCTCGTCTCAAAGAATTCGGTCATCATGGCCGTTCCTTTCGTTGTTCCGCTCCCCGGACTCGCCTGCCACGGAACCGGGTAGCCCGTCCGTTCGGGTAGCGCAGCCGGTAGAACTCGCTCGGGGGACCGAATCCGTGGCCGTTCCGCACGGTCGTGGTCTTCGGTTCGGCGAGAGAAAGCAAGATGGGGCCGCGTCTCGCCGGCGATGTGGTCTGGATCATCGGTTTGACCTCCTTGACACCGGACTCCGGCAGATCGAACGGCCGGTGCCTTCGGTCAACAGTCTGCCGAGAGACCCCATCCGTCTCCAGACACGATGCCCACAACCGTGCCCACAACCGTGCGGACAACCGGCCGCCCGAGGTGGTACGGTAGGCCGCCTGCCGATCCGGCACGGGTCGGTCCGGCGCGCACGCCGGCCGCCCGCTGCGCGTCGGAGGAGGCGCCATGGACAGCCAGAGCGAAACCGATACCGTTTCCCAACCGACCTTCGCCGAACTGCTCAAACACCACCGCGTCGAGGCGGAACTCACCCAGGAGGAGTTGGCCGAGCGGGCCGGATTGAGCCGCAACGCCATCAGCGCCCTGGAGCGCGGCGAGCGCTCCCGCCCCCAGCGCGCCACCATCGACCTGCTGGCGACGGCGCTCGGTCTGTCCGACGACCGGCTGATCGCCTTCGCCACCGCCGCCCGCGCGCTCGACCGTTCCGCGCCGGACGAAACGCCCGCCGCCGCGCCACCGACCAACCTCCCGCTCCCGCCGACCCCCCTGGTCGGGCGCGAGGAAGAACTGGCGCAGGCATCCGGTCTGTTCCGGGGTGGGGACGTGCGCCTGCTGACGCTGACCGGCCCCGGCGGTGTCGGCAAGACCCGCCTCGCCCTCGAACTGGCGGCGGGTCTCCGGCCCGGTTTCCGGGATGGCACCTTCCTGGTCGAGTTGGCCTCGTTGGCCGACCCGGCCCTCGTCGCCGACACGATCGCGCGGGTGTTCGATCTGCACGAGGAGATCGGCCAATCGGCGGCGGCGGCCTTGATTGCCTACCTGCGCGACCGGCACCTCCTCCTGGTCCTGGACAATTTCGAGCACCTGCTCGCCGCGGCCCCCCTGCTCGCCGACCTGCTCGCGGCCGCGGCCGGTCTGAACCTGCTCGTCACCAGCCGGGCACCGGTCCGCGTCCGCGGCGAGCAGGTGTTGCCGGTGCCGCCGCTGCCGCTGCCCGATCCCACCGACGTGGTCCCCGACCACCTGGGCCACGTCCCGGCCGTGGCCCTCTTCGTCCAACGCGCCGGGGCCGCCGATCCCGGTTTCGCCCTCACCGACGAAAACGGCTCGGCCGTCGCGGCGATCTGTCGCCGCCTCGACGGCTTGCCGCTCGCGATCGAACTCGCCGCGGCGCGAACCCCCCTGCTCCCTCCTCCGGCCCTCCTCGACCGGCTCGCCGAGGCACCTACCCTCCCCCTGCTTACCGGGGGGCCACGCGATCTCCCGGAGCGGCAACAAACCCTACGCCGAACCCTGGAGTGGAGCTACCACCTCCTCACCCCCGACGAGCGGCGCGTCTTCCGCCGGCTCTCCGTCTTCGCCGGCGGCGCCACGATCGACGCGGCCGAAGCCGTGGCGGAAGGCGGAAGGCGGAGGGCGGGAGGCGGGGAGAACGGTGCCGCCACTCAGTCCTCAGTCCTCAGTCCTGGGTACCCTTCAGGGTCCTCTCCCCCCGCCTTCCGCCCTCCGCCTTCCGCCCTCGTCTTCGACCTCCTCGCCTCCCTCGTCGACAAGAACCTGCTGCGGCGAGAAAACGCCGAGACCGCCAGGATCGGCATGTTGGAGACGGTGCGAGAGTTCGGACGGGAACTCCTGACGGCGAACGGCGAGGAACCGAACACGGCACGGGCGCACGCCTTCTATTTCCTGGACCTCGCCGAGGCGGCGGCGGCAGGGATGAGGGACGGCGACCAGGCGGCGTGGCTGGCGCGGCTGGACGCCGAGCACGAGAACCTGCGGGCGGCGCTCGGATGGACTCTGGTCTCGGGCGCGACCGAGATCGGACTTCGGTTGGCCGCCTCGCTCTTTCGCTTCTGGCACGCCCGCGGTCACCTGACGGAAGGGAAACGGTGGTTGGAGGACTTGCTCGATCGACCGGCGCGGGTACCGCCGGCACTGCGGGCGCGGGCCCTGCACGCCGCCGGTCAACTCGCCTATGCGATGGGCAATCTGGTGCAGGCGGAAGCACTCCAGGAGGAGAGCCTCGGTCTGAGGCGGCAACTCGGCGATACCCGCGAGATCGCCAATCTGCTCAGCAACCTGGGGGTGATCGCCCAGGATCGCGGCGATCTCGATCGGGCGGAGATCCTGCTGGAAGAATGCCTGGCCGTCGATCGCGCGCTGGGCGACCGCTGGGGTCTCGCCGCTTCGCTCACCAACTTCGCCCGCCTCGCCCGCCTGCGGGGCGATCTCCCGCGCGCACGAGCGCTCCAAACCGAGAGTCTCGACCTCGTCAGGGAACTGGGCGACGTGCGCACCATCGCGATCGCGCTCAGCAACCTGGGGTCGATCGCGCGGGACGAGGGCGATCTGGCGACGGCCGTGGCCCTCTTCGCGGAGAGCCTTGGTCACTGGCGCGACCTCGGCGAACTCCGCGGCATCGGCGTCGAACTGAGGAACCTCGGGTTGGTGGCGGCGGACGGCGGCGATGCGGCAAGGGCGGAAGAACTCATCGCCGAAAGCATCGCCCGCCTGCACGCCATCGACACCGCGCAGGAAACCCTCAGCGGTCTGGACGCCATGGTACCGGTCTCGCTCGCGCGCGGTCGCCCGCACCAGGCCGTCCGCCTCCTCGCCGCCGCCGCCGCACTCCGCCAGGGGGTCGGCGCACCGCGCCCGCCGGACGAGCAGGCCGGGCGCGACGCCGCCGAGCAGGCAGCCCGCGCCGCCCTGCCAGCCGACGCCTTCGCCGCCGCCTGGGAAGAAGGCGCGCTCCTGTCCCTGGACGCGGCGGTCGCGCTCGCGTCCGAGCGGCACGACCGCTGACCGGCTCGGTCACCGTTGGCATGCTGCCCCGATGGCCTCCTATCGTGCTCGACCCGATGGCGCGGTCTGTGCACCGCGAACCACACATGTGTCGAGTCACGGTCCCTCTCCCGAGGAGAGAGGTGCGAACGGCGTCATCGGAACTCGGTCCAAAGGGAGGACGCCGCGGCCGGGCGTACCCGCGTCGGCGGCGGCCGTCCGCGCTCGCGAGACCGATGAACCGAAGCGCAGGAATGCGCCGGAAAAGCGAGCGTGGTTTGACAGCCGGCGTCCGATCCGCCACCATGCAATCGATGTCCGCTCTGCCCGAGGAGCCGGGATAGCCGATGTCCTCCGCGCCACCGTCCGATTGGCATGAGCCGCCCCCGGTTCTGGTCATGCCCCTGCGGCCAGCGGACCGCGCCTTCACCCCGCTGCCGCGTCCGATGACCTCGCTGGTCGGCCGCGAGACCGAGCTGGCGGCGATCGGCGCCCTGCTGCGCGATCCCGACGTCCGCCTCCTCACCCTGACCGGCCCCGGCGGCGTCGGCAAAACCCGCGTCGCGATCGCGGCCGCGGCGGCGGCGGGCGGCGACTTCCCCGACGGTCTCGCCTACGTCCGCCTCGCCCTCCTCACCGACCCCGGACTGGTCGGCGCCACGATCGCCCACGCCCTCGGTCTGCGCGACATGGGCGGTGAACCGCCGGCGGGCCGGCTCGCGGGGTTTCTCGGCGAGCGGCGACTCCTGCTCGTGCTGGACAATTTCGAGCGGGTCGTCGCGGCGGCGGCCCTGGTGTCCGATCTCCTCGGCAGTTGCCCGGGACTGTCGGTGCTGGTCACGAGCCGAGTCCGGCTGCGGCTGTCCGGCGAGCGCGAGTACCCGATCTCGCCCCTGGCGCTGGCGCCGGCCGTGGGGCAATCCGGCGACGACGCGGCCCCGGCCGGCGCGGTCCGGCTCTTCGCCGAGCGGGCCCGGGCGGTGCTGCCCGACTTCGCCCTGACCGGCGAGAATGCCCCCCTCGTGGCGGAGATCGTCCGCCGCCTCGACGGGCTGCCGTTGGCGATCGAGCTGGCCTCCGCCCGGGTCAAGGCCCTCCCCCCGCCGGTCCTGCTCGCCCGCCTGGAGCCGCGGCTGCCGCTGCTGACCGGCGGCCCCCGCGACCTGCCGCTGCGGCAGCAGACGATGCGCGACACCATCGCCTGGAGCCACGACCTGCTCGCCCCCGCCGAGCAGATCCTCTTCCGCCGCCTCTCGGTCTTCGTCGACGGCTTCACACTGGCGGCCGCGGAGCAAGTGGCGAGCTTCGAGTTTGGGGCGTCCTCACTCGAAGCTCGAAGCTCGAAGCTCGAAGCTCTCGACGGCATCGCCGCGCTCGTCGAGCAGAGTCTCCTGCGGTCGGTCGCCGGGTCGGGGCCCGAAGAGCATCCGGAGCCGCGCTACCAGATGATGGAGACGGTCCGCGAATACGGGCTGGAGCGGTTGGAAGCGAGCGGCGAGATCGCCGAATCCCGGCGGCGCCACGCGCTGTTCTTCCTCGACCTGGCCGAGACTGCCGAGCCGGAACTGTACGGCCCAGAACAGGTAAGCTGGCTCGACCTCCTGGAAGGGGAGCAGCCGAACCTGCGAGCGGCGCTGGCCTGGGCGACCGCACACGATCCGGACCTGGCGTTGCGACTGGCCGGGGCGCTCCGCCAGTTCTGGCGCATCCGCGGCCATCTCGCCGAGGGTCGAGACGCACTCACGCAGGCGCTGGCGGCCGGCGAGGGGACGAGCGCGGCGCGCGCCAAAGCGTTGGCGGCCGCGGCCGAAGTCTGGTACCTGCAAGGCGACTACGAAACCGCCGCCACCCTCGCCACGGAGGCCCGCGGCCACTACGACCGCCTCGCGGACCGGCGGGGGGCCGCCGCGGCGTTGCGCATGATCGGCCACGGTCACGTCGGACTCGGGCAGGAGGCGGCGCCGCCCGACCAGACCCGGTTCGACCAGGCCCACGCCGAGTTCGAGGAGGCACTGGCGCTTCGACGCGAGCTCGACGACCGCCACGGCCTCGCGCTGGCCGCGTTCGACCTCGGTTATCTGGCGCTGGTCCAGGGCGATACCACCCGCGCCGCCGCGCACTTCGCGGAGTCGCACGCCCTCTTCGACGCGGCCGGGGACCGGCGCGGTGCCGCGTTCGCGCTCTCCAACCGGGGGTGGGTGGCGGCAGAGCAGGGAGACATCGCCCGGGCGACGTCACTGATCGGACAGGCGTTGATCTTCATCCGGGAAAATCGGGACCGGGAGGCAGCCATCACCCTCCTCGAAAGCGTTTCCTGGCTCGTCCTGCGGACGGGCCGCGCCGAAACCGCCACCCGCCTCCTCGGCGCCGCCGCCGCACTCCGGGCGGCGGACGGTCTCCGCCTCGCCCTCCTCCACCGCGGCGGCCACGAACCGACTGTCGCCGCCGCACGGGCCGCACTCGGCGAGGCGGCCTTCGCGGCCGCCTGGGCGACCGGGGGGGCGCTCCCCATCGAAGCGGCCATCGAGGAGGCGTTGGCCGCAATCGCGGCCCCCTTCACCTCCACCGCCGCCGCGCCGGGAGAGGAGCCGGTCGAAGCACGGCTGACACCGCGGGAGCGCGACGTCCTGCGGCTGCTGGCCGACGGGAAGAGCGACCGCGAGATCGCCGCCGCCCTCTCCCTCAGCACCCGCACCATCGGCTGGCACGTCACCCACCTGCTCGACAAGCTCGGCGTCGAGAGCCGCACCGCCGCCGCCGCCTACGCCCTGCGCCACGGTCTCGCCTGACGGACAGGCGGACAGGCGGACAGGCGGACAGGCGGGCAGGCGGACGGAGAGAGGACTGAGGACTGAGTCTGCTGACGACCGACGACTGACGACTCGCTTCCGTCCGTCTGTCCGTCTGTCCGCCTGTCCGTCTCCGTTCCGACCCCCGTAAAACTACCGGCCTCCGCCACCCAGAAGCCGTGGCCAAACTCCGGTAGTCCATACGATGCGTACCGCGCCGGATGCGTCCATGATGGTCATGGTGCCCGGTGCGCCCCGCGGTCATCCGATACCACGGGGCGCGGTTATGCCGCGACGTCCCGAGCAAACCGCGGGTCCTCAGTCCACCCGGAAGGAGAGAATCATGACCTCCGAGCGCGCCCGATAACCGCCACCTACCCGAATCGGCAGGTTGACGGATCGGCAAATCGTAATCATGATGGCTACGATTTCTTGGCAAGGCGTGCCATCGCTCCAATCGTCCACCGGCCCCAGCCGCCGGCACAGTTCACAGACGATGCGACAACCGGCGCGGACGATCGCGCACCCCGCGCCGGCTCGACGGGAACGGCAGGCAACGATGACCCCCACCCTCGTTGAATCTGAGATCGGCTTCGCGCCGGGCGTGCTCGCCGCGCCCGGCATGACCTTCGACGGGCTTCTCACCCGCTACCAGGCGGAGCTCTACCGCTTCGCCCTGCACTTGACGCGCAACCGCGCCGACGCCGACGATCTCTACCAGGAGACGCTGATCAAGGCCTACCGCGCGTTCGACCGCCTCGACCATGCCGCCAACCACCGCGCCTGGCTCTACCGGATCGCGACCAACACCTTCCTCAGCGGCCGCCGCCGGTCCGCCCGCGAAGAACTGCTCGACGAGGAGGAGGCGCTCGACATCCCGGCGGAGCAGACGGACCACGCCGCCAGCCTCGACGCCCGCGATCTGCTTCGCGAGGTCGCGGCCTTCGTGGACGGCTTGCCGCCGAAGCAACGGGTCGCCCTCGTCCTGCGCAAATACCAGGGTCTGGGGTACGACGAAATCGCGTCCAATCTCGAAACCACCGCCGGTGCGGCCCGGGCCAACGTCCACGAGGCGCTCCGCAAGCTGCGCGAACGCTTCGACGATCGGCTGTAGGACGGGGTAGACGCCGGAAAGTTAGGCACCGTGGATATCATTACCGATCTCTCAATCCGTTTCGGATCCGTCGCCTGGAGCGTCCAAATGCCGACCCCCGTAGCCGTCGCGATCGCCATGACGGTCGGCCTCGCCGTCGTCCTCTTCGCGCTCGTCGAGTCGGCCTAACCCGGTACCGGCTGAGCGGAATGACGAGGATGATGATGGGCGGCGACGCGGTCCCCACACCGGGTGCCACCAGAACCGAAACCCGCTCGATCTCGTCAAACGGGCCGGTCTCCTGCCGCGTCCGTCCGATCGCACGTTCTTCGGCGTCGTCTGCGCCGTCCTGACGCGATCAGCCGACGACGATTCGCGCCTTCAAGGGAGATAGATCATGTCATCCACAACATCAACCGTGGCATCGATGCGGACCGGCATCTCGGATGCCCGCAGACATCGACTCCTCACGGTCGTCGCGGCCGTGGCCGCCACCTTCGCGATCTGGTTGATCGCCGATCCGATCGCGGGGATCGACCTCGCCACCGGCCAAGACGCCGATCACCCGACCCGCACGATCGGTCCGGTCGCGGTGGTGCTGGTGACCGCGATCGCTGGACTGGCCGGCTGGGCACTCGTTGCGTTTATCGAGCACCGCACGGCACGCCCACGAACGGTCTGGATCGCCTGCGCTACCGCGCTGCTGCTCCTCTCATTCCTCGGTCCGCTCGGCGCGGTCACGACCGGCGCGACGATCGCGCTGCTCGGCATGCACCTCGCTGCCGCCGCCGTGCTCATTCCGGGACTCGCGTACGACTCATCCCCGCGCCGGCCGGCGACCGGCGGCCGAGGACAGCCCATTCCGATCTCCCACGACCGTCGCCGAACCTGCCGGCCGCCAGCGCGCACGTCTGGCGGGCCGGCAGCGTAGGCCATAGCATTAGCCAAACCGGGCATGGATTGGGTTCGGGGGGCGGCGGATGCGGCCTCGTCGGGTCCGCTCCTTCTCCGATCTCTTGATCGACACGCCGGCGAGCATGCCGATCCGGGCGCCGATCTTCGACATGGACGGACTGCTGGTCGATGAGGAGTCGCCGGCATGCGGCGGCGTGCGCGGTGTTGCAGACCGGCTCACCGGAGGAGGTACGATCATGGGATTCGACCAGTACCACGAGCCACCCGACGAGTTGCCCGCGGCAACCCGGACGTTCGCCCGCTTGTGCGCCTCGCTGACGGAGGAGGCCGAGGCGATCGGCTGGTACGAACAGCGCCTCGCCGTCGAGACCGATCCCGTGGCGCTGGCGATCATGCGCGACGCCCAGGGAGAGGAGTTCAAGCACTTCAGCATGGACCTCGAGTTCCTGCTGCGGCGCACGCCGCGCTGGCGCGAAATCGCGCAGGGCGTGCTCTTTCAATCAGGTGACATCGTCGAGCACGGCGAAGAAGCCGAGGCGGAGACGGCTACCGGGGACGCACCGGACACCCCGGCCGATCCTGCCGGCTCGCTCGGCATCGGCGGCCTCAAGGGGGCTGCCCGATGAACCACCTCCTCCGCTCGCTCGCGCCGATCACCGACTCGGCCTGGGATCTCCTCGACAAAGAGGCGCGGAGCCGGCTCACGGCGGCCCTCGCGGCACGCAAGATCGTCGACTTCGCCGGCCCGTACGGCTGGGGGCACTCGGCCACGAACCTCGGACGCACAACGGACGTCGCCGCCGGCCCGGTCCAAGGCGTGACCGGTCGCCAACGAACGGTCCTGCCGCTCGTCGAGCTTCGGGCGGACTTCGCCATTCGGCTCGCCGAGCTCCGGGACCACGACCGCGGGCGCCCGGATGTCGACCTCGGCCCGCTCGACGAAGCCGCCCACGCGATCGCCGTCGCCGAGAACGTCGCCGTCTTCCACGGCTGGAGCGACGTCGGCATCACCGGGATTGCCGCGGCGTCGCCGCATCCGGCCCGGGCACTCGGCACGGAACCGGACTCGTACCCCCGTGCGGTCGCCGCTGCGGTCGAGCTCCTGCTCCAGACCGGGATCGGCGGGCCGTACGCGCTCGCGCTCGGCCGCGAGCAGTACACGCGCGCCGTCGAAACGGCCGAGCACGGCGGCTACCCGCTGCTCGACCATCTGCGCAAGATCCTCGGTGGACCGGTCATCTGGGCGCCGGGGGTGACCGGGGCGGTGGTCGTCAGCCTCCGCGGCGGCGACTTCCGCTTCGAGTCTGGTCAGGACCTCGCGATCGGCTACGACCGTCACGACGCCGAGGCCGTGTACCTCTACCTCGAGGAGAGTTTCGCCTTCGTCGTGGCGACGCCCGAGGCCGCGGTGTCGCTCACTCCGTAGCCGCGACCGCTCGCCGCCCCCGGGGTCCTCCCGCCGGAGGAGCGGCCGGCATGGTGTCGAACCGCGGCAGCGCCTCAGCGCTCCGGCGGTACGTCGCCGGGCACGGATGGGTTGGCCTTCGCACATGTATCCTCTTGCTTTGCCGCTGGATCCGGCCGGCAACCGATCGGTAGCGGTTGGCAGATATCTCCCGTTGGCGATTGCTGGCGGCGTCGACGCCTCGCCGCATTGTCCTGGCTCACCCGCAACGTTGGTGAACCGTGGGATCGTTTCAGCAGGGAGGGGAGGCGACCCATCTCACCACGCACGGCCACCAAGCGTCGTCACCAGCTTCGCGGATGACCCAATGTCCCTGACACATGTGTGCACCGGCCCATGGCCGACATTGCATACCTCGACCACACGACTCACCAGGCTTCGGGACTTTGGGGCGCTTCACGCCTGATCCCCGGGCTGGTAAAGAGATGTCGGTGGCCGATCGCCCCCTCGTCGCGGGCGTTTCCATCTCCTGGCCACGGACGCTCACCACCCCGCTCTCGACGACGTTTGGTGGGTGGCTGAGACGAGCGCAGAGCATCGTGCGTGGACAATCCCTGGAGGCAGTTGCCGGAGCAACCACCCTACGTCCTTCCCTCCGACGTCGGCGCCGTCGCATCGTTCAATCGACGGGTGAACGACGACCACAGGCTGCACACCGACAAGCTTCCCGAGCCTTTCCTCGGCGATCCGGCCGCCCCGATCGTCCTCCTCAACCTCAACCCGGGTTTCAAAGAGAGCGACCACCTGTTCGTCGCGGACCCGTGCGGCCGGGCGCTCCAACTCGGCAACCTTCGCCACGCACCCACCGCGTATCCCTTCTACCACCTCGACCCACGGATCGCCGACTTCGGAGGCGCGAAGTGGTGGAAGCCCCGCCTCGGCGCGCTGATCCGCCTTGTCGGGGCCGAGATCGTCGCGAACCGGATCTTGTGCGTCGAATTCTTCCCGTACTCCAGCCGGAGCTACCGTGAGATGGGACGCATCCTCGACTCCCAACGCTACGGCTTCCACCTCGTCGAGCGGGCGATCGACCGCCGGGCGCTGATCGTGGCCATGCGATCCCGAAAGCTGTGGTGCGCGCACGTCCCACGCTTGGCCACCTACGAGCGGTTGCATGCCTGCAGCAACTGGCGGCAGCCGTACATCAGCCCGGGTAACCTCCCGACGGTCTTTCCCTTGATTGAGCGGATCCTACGCGAATAAACCGGTTCGGCGCGCGCCAGGCCGTGTTGGCGTGGCGCGGCGCATCGTCCGAGGGTGGACGTGCATGGAACCCTTCGCCAGCTACCCCGGACGCGGCCGGCAACCGCTACCGCTGCCAGGTACCGCCGCAAACCGGTTGGACGCTCGGCGAGTTCGTGGCGCTGCGCGATCGCGTCTTTGCCGACCGGTTCCAGCGGATCGCGGCGCGGCGGGTGCAGGAAGCGGCCCTGTTTGCTTCCAAACCGTGGGAGCAGCGCTGAGCGGCGGCGCCGGCCCAGCGGCAACGGCCGGCCGGAGCAGCACTCGGCCGTGATGTGGCCGGGTCCAGCGCCGCTTGGCGATCGTCCGCACCCACGTCGAAGGCTGGAACGCGAAGTCGATTGCCAATCATGTTGATAAGCTTGGTAAGTCGGTTCGGGCAAGCGACCGGCCACACCCTTCGCCGGGACGGATCCACCCGCGCGGTGCCGGTTCTTCCGCGGACGAGGTGACGACTGGAGGACGCGATGGGCAGGTTAACCGAAGAGATGCGGCGCTTGATCGA
>DATBFX010000230.1:0-18461 GCA_036558305.1 Thermomicrobiales bacterium
CCAGCAGCAGCGCCGCGATAACCCCGATCACAATACGACAACGACCCATCAATGATTCCTCCCAGATACGACATTACGGCATGCCGGATCGCATGCCGGGGGGTGTGTAGCAGGGAGGGGAACGGCTGTCAACAGCGGCGAGGGGTAAGAAATACGGGGCAGCAAGACTTCACCTCCCCCCGCCCCAGCCGCACCGATCGCCCTGCCAGCCCCGAGGAGCGATGCCCGAGCCCGGCGCCCGGACAGCGTCGGCTGGCCGTGAAGAGATAGGGAACACCAAGACAGCACCCTGCACCACTGCCAAACCACCAGGGTTCGGGGGCGACACTGCGGCATCGCGGACCAGTGTGACCGCTGGGGCGTGGACCGTCGTTCGTCGTGGGAAGATACGCAGCAGCAATCAGCATTCCCGTCTCGCTCGGCCCGCCTGCTGATGGACGCTGCCGTACCGCCCCCGTTCTTTCCGGACGGCCCGAGTAACCGTCCCCCCGTCGCAATGCGATTAAGAAGGAGTAAAACAGCCGCCCCGCCAAGGTAGCGGGCTCGTGGGGCCGATGCTCAAGTCTGCTGGCCTCGAGTCCGCCGTCCCCGGGACCAGGGGACGCCAAACAACACCCTCCCCCTCGTCGCTCGGCTCGCAGCGTTCGCCTCAGCCTCGTGGAATCGCCGGCTGATTGTCACGGGAGCGCCCGCGGATCGAGTGGCGCCTGTTTCGAAACTGATGCGCCGCGAGGATCAACTTTGTTGCTCTTGATGCGCTCGGCGACCCATGCTCGGTCTCGGCGGAATCGGATCCCTCGAACCAAAGGAGGGCGGGCGCCATGGTCGATACCGTCGTTGATACACTGCCCCGCACCCCTCGTGCAACCGAGAAGGATCTTCCTCCCTACCCAGGAGGCGCAGGCGCCCTCAGGAAAGAACTCGAAAGCGAGAAGACGACGCAACCGCTCAAAATTGAGCGCAAGTCCATTTCCGGCACGCTCGATCTCCAGCACTTCTGCGTCAAGCGGCCGATCGAGATCACGGGCTGCCACTTCTATGGCGACGTGGACGTCAGGTACTGTGAGTTCGAGCAGGCGGTCGACTTCACGGACTGCGAGTTCGATGGGCGCTTCAACAGCGGTGACCTCACGCGGTCGCGCACGGTTTACAAGAAGGACCTCATCTGCAACCGGGCGATCTTCCACGGTCCTGTCGGTTTCAACGGCGCCGATATCGCCGGCAGCGCCTACTTCAACAACGCAACCTTTGACCGCCTGAAATGCGGAGTGCCGTCGGATCAGGCGGAGATGGCGGACTTCACCGGCGCCCGGTGCGGCTGGAATTTCGAGTGCAGCGGCGCCACCTTTGGCGGCAGCGTCAGCTTCAACGGCCTTCGGTGCCGAACCGGACACTTCTGCGGCGCGCAATTCGAGCATGACGAATCGGTTGCCAACTTCCGCGCGGCCGCGTTCGAGGTGAGCCTGCACTGCGAGCCGATCGACGGCAAAGAGGACGCCAAGCCTCAGCCCACCACGTTCAAGGGAGGACTTGACTTCCGAGGCGTTCGGTCCCAAGGACGAACCCTGTTTCGCGGCGCGGTGTTCGAGCGCCGCGATCGGGAAGCTTGTGTTTGCGCCGACCGTGCCGTCTCGTTCGACTACGCCTCCTTCGGCTGGCTCCTGGACTTCACCGACGCGATATTCTGGAACGGCGTCAGCTTTAGGCGCGTCGAGTGCGAGGGCGAGGCCAGGTTCGACACGGCCTTCTTCGGGGGCGGTTTCGAAGACCGTGCTCCGGTTGCGCAGAAAGATGGCGGGGCGGCCGTCGATTTCCGGAACGCTACGTTCAATGGCGATCTGCGGTTCGAAAACGCAACGTTCTTCGGCACGGTCGATTTTGGGCAGGCGACGATCAAACAAAAATTGCACCTGGAGCGGGCAAGTTTCTACGACAAGGTCGGGCTCTACGACGCCGGCATCGGGACCGTCGTGCTCTGGAGCAGGGGAGCGAAAAAGCCCGAAGAGGCCAAAGACCCAAAGACGTGGGCCACGGACCAGCTGCCTTTCAAGAAGCCGGGCGTCCACGGCGGTCACGGGCTCGACCTCACCGGCTGCAGGTTCGATCGCTTCCATGGTAGTCAAGACGCTGAGGTGGAATGGTGCTTCGCGCGCGAATTCGCCGGCGCACAGGATCCCAAGCGATTCAGCCGGGATCCGTACCTGCGGCTGGAGCAGTACTACCGTGGCGAAGGCGACGAGCAGCGGGCGGACGCCATCCACTACCTGGGGCACAAGGCGCTCTGGTCCAACGCCCGCTCCGAACTTCTCGACGGCCTCGGCGACACCCACTGGTCCCCGCAGCAGTGGGCGCGTCAAATACTGTTCGGGTGGCCGTCGGGGTGGGGCACCAGGTTGTGGCTGCTGGTCCTCTTCTGCGCGGTCGTGATCGGGGTCGGATACCACGTGTATTCCGGAGACGGCGCCCTTGCGCCCGCTAAAGTTGGGGCCACCGCGGCGATCGTGACGACCGCCGCCGATACCGGGACAAGCATCGGGGGCGTCGGGTCGGCGTCATCAGACCGGCTGCCAAACCGGCGGGATTTGGTGCTCTACAGTACCGACGTCTTCCTACCAGTAGTTGGTCTGGGATACGACGACGACTGGGTGACCGCGAACGAGTCGTCGAAGGTCTGCTACGCGGCCGAGGAGTTTCTCGGCTGGTTCTTCATTCCCCTGGTCGTGGGTTCCCTGACCGGACTCGTCGGCAAGTTCGACTGAGCGGCTCGTTCCGGAAAGAATGCGCTGCAGCGTTGCTGTCGGTGCCGGGTCGCCGATCCCCACCCGATCCGATCCCTCGACGACACCGATTTCCTCCGCCAGTTCACGATCGCCCCCGGAGTACGTCCGGACTTCGCCGCACGGCCAAGTGTCGCCGAGGACCACATCGAGGACGAGCCACGTCGCGGCGAGCATACCGAAAGAGAAGGTCGGGTCGCGCGGGACAGACCACGGGGCGAGCGTCCGTCACAGGACGGTCGCCGACGCTTAAGGATCGAGCAAGCAACGGACGGCCAGGCGCCGATCCTCCCGGCCGGTTGCTGCTCCTGCAGGGCGACCGGAACGGGCGCCGGCGCTGCTCCTTGGCAATTCGCACGTCGCCGCCAGAGAGACGCGTGGCCCGCACTCGAAGGCTTTGCACGGCAACGACTGGCTCTGGATGTTGCGGACGCACAGGCCCCCGCCGTCGGCCGTCGTCGCGGCTGCCAGGGCACCGGCCGGACAACCTCTCCCGCCCGGTTACTCCCGCCAGGGCCGATCGTCATGTACCCGGCTGGGACGCCCTCGGCGGCGGCGAGGAGCACGCCTCACCTGGCTCAACCGCGTCCGGTGGCCGGCCGCAGCGTGCGGTCAGCCCGCAGCCATCCACCGACCCTTCCTCGTCGCTGCACCCTCATCTGCGGAACCTCCTCCAGCACCCTCCACGGTGTTGAGCGAAAACAGGGGTTGGCAAGTCCTACTTGGTCGAGTCGCGTCATTGCTTTCCGGGTCACCGCGGCGGTCGAATTCCCTGGAGCAGGGCCTCGTACGCCGGACGCTCGGTGTCGTAAAAGTCGGATTCCACGATCCAGACGGTCAAGAGGTTCAGGCTCGGGGTCAAGGACGTGCACCGCACCTCGATGTTCTTCGCCGCCAACCCCGGAATCCAGCCGACGATGGGATCGATCGGCGGTTGGTAGGGCGGGACGTAGTAACGCTCCTCGTACGCGTCCGGGCCATCGGCACCGGCGGAGTCAAGATGTTCGCCACTCCACTGGGCTTTCGCCCAATCGCTCCCCTGCGCGACGCAGCTTTGCAGGGAGTTCTGCCGGTCCGCGCCCGCCGAGGGCACGCCGCGAAATCGCACCGTGTTGGCGTTTCCGCTGAGGATCAGGTCGAAGCCCTCTTCCCGGGAGGCGGTCCACGACTCGTTCCACGTCACGGTGTACCCGTAGGTCGGATCGATGTAGGGGGACGCGATCGGCGGCGGGGTCGGAGTCGGGATGGCGATCTGGCGCACGGGTGGCTGGACGCGGGTCAGCAGCGCGTCGACCTTCGGCCGTTCGACATCGAAGGCGGGCTGGGGCACGGCCCACCACGTGACCAGGTTCCATTGCTGGCTGATGCCGTGGCAGGTGATCACCACGTACCACGGACCGGACTGCGGGCTGGAAATCGCGTACCGGTCGGAGGCCGAGCCGTCCGTGATACCGTCGTCGATAAGCTGGGCATCCTGATGGGCGTAGAGAAAGTCTCCGCTCACCTGCATCTCGCAGCTCCAGGCGTCGCCACTCGCCGGGACAGCGAGGAATTCCACTTGGCTGGTGCCGTTCGAGAGGGCGACGTCGTCGCCCGGAAACTGAAGCTGCTGCCACGTCTCGTCCCAGGTCAGCGTGTAGGCCCCGCCCGGGTGCGTGTAGGTGCCGCCCCCGGTCGCAACGGGAGCACCCGCTCGGCCGACCGTGGAAGCGGGCGAGCGGGCGGCGGCGGCGGGAACGGCGAGGAGGAAGAGGAGCAGCGTTGCCGTCAGTAGCGAGCGCATGGCGAAACCCTCCTGCTCGCGCGGAGCCCGCACGCTTCTTGGAGTGATTCTGTCCCCGCCGCACGGGAATCCGGGTAGCGTGCCGGACCTAACAGTGGTCATCGGATAGCACATCGGACGCCTCGCCCTCGTCACAGTACCCGCCGGTGGAGTTGCAGAACCGTCAAAATCTGAGCCGGGCAAGCTCGGGCATTGGCATTTCCGCCACGGTTGACTCTCCTCCCGACTTGCCCAGCGGCCGAGCCGCCGGCGGCTCGGCCGCTGGCTCGGTCGTCGTCGACCTCCGGTGCGGTTCCAACCTGCTGCGTGACTTACCCTGCGCGCGGATGGTCCGTGTCGACCGCCACGAGGTCACCGGCGGGCTCGCCGGCGACAGCGCCGCAACCGGACTGCTGGACGGGGAGGCCGACTTCGTGATGATGAGCCTGCCGATGTTGGCCCCCGGCCGGTCGGCTCGCCCACTTGCGGGAGGCCGAGCGGCCGCAGCGGTCGCTCGGCAAGCCGGTGATCGTCGAGCCGGCTCGATCCTTCGGATCGCCCGGCTGGAAACCGGGCGTCGCGCGGCTGGCGGCCGTGCCCGAGCGAATGGGGATACGATTGGCCGAGGTCCGCGCTTACGCGGTCGACGCCGGCACCGGCATGCCCGCCACCGTGGGCGACAGCGGCAGGACGCTACCCCAGGAGGACATCGAGACGCGCGACTGCGAGCGATCGGCGTAACCGAAGGAAGATGTCCGTTTCAGATTAATGGACATTCGGCGGAAATACGCGCTTCGCACGCGGGCGCGTGGGCATCGGGGAGGGAGAAGGGCAGTCAACGGCGCCGACGTGGGTAGGCGGGTCGGTCCGGTGACGACGGCCTTAGGTTTTCGATTGTCCTTCCTGGTACGATATGAGCGGTATGTTCCACCAAGGAGAAGGCTATGGTGACGGTACAGATTGGTGACGAGTTGGCGGCGATTCTCAACCAGGAACAAGCGGATGCGCCAATCGAGCGTGTCGCCCTAGAGATGATCGTCCTCGAGTTGTACCGACGTCACACGATTTCGAGTGGGCGCGCGGCCGAGTTGCTCGGAGTGCCGCTCTATGACTTCATCAAGCGCGCGTCGAGTCTGGGAATCCCCTACATCGACATGACCGAGGAGGAGTGGGAGAGCGAAATGCGATTCATCAATTCGCTCTGATGCCGCTCTCCCTCATCTCCGATGCCAGCCCCCTGATCGCGCTCGATCGCATCGGGTTGCTCGACGTGTTCGAGCCACTCTTAACCGGGCTCCTCATCCCGCCCGCGGTGGCACAAGAAGTCGCGCCAACGATCAACCTGCCGACCTGGTGTTCCGTGCGGCCGCTCGCCGCCGCGATTCCGGAGTCGATTCGGCGCGAGCGTTTGGGACCTGGGGAAACCGAAGCCATCGCGTTGTCCATCGAATTGCGGCACCGCTCACTCCTCTTGGATGAGCTTCGCGGCCGGCGTATCGCCGCCTCGTTAGGCATGCCGGTGATTGGGACGGCGGGCCTCCTGGTCCGCGCCAAACGTGAGGGCTTGGTCGGCACGATTCGTCCGCATCTCGAGGCCTTGCTGAAGACGGGTTTCTACGTGTCGCGGAGCGTGATCGAGCTTGCACTGCACGATGCAGGCGAGTAGCCCCTACGGGCGCCTGTGCAACGGGCTGCGACCTTCAAAACCCCGTCTCCAGCCCCTCCGCGCACCCCTCGCTCGCCGATTGCGTCGCCTTGAGGATGATCTCCAGGACGTGCAGCGCGTGCTCGGCCGTCAGGATCGGCTGCTCCTCGCCCCGCAGGCAGGCGACGAAGTGGGCGGGACCGGCGCCGATCAGGTGCGAGGGGCCGCTTTCGGGGCGGTTCGGCGGCGCCACGTTTTGCACCCAGCCGTCGAGACCGAGCAAGGTGTCGTCGCGCCGGTAAAGGTCGATCGGGCCCCAACCGTCGTACCAGGCGGGCATCGAGATCGAGATCGTGCCCTCGCTGCCGTGCACCTCCATCGCCGGGGCGCGGGTGGCGGGAACGGCGAAACTGGAGAGGATCTGGGCGAAGCGGTTCTCGCCAAAGTCGAGGTGGATCATCATCACGTCGTTGGCGCCGACCGTGATCGTGTTCCCGGCCAGGCGTTCGATCAAGACGTTCCGCTGCGGGATCGAAACACCGCCGAATGCCTCGACCCGCTTCGCCGGTCCGAGCAGACCGGTGATCCCGTGGAGCACGTAGACCGCCGTGTCGAGCATCGGCCCGACGTCTTTGGTGTAGAACACCGCCGGGTCGCCGGTGTAGGCGCGCCAACCGGCCGGACCCATGTTCGCCATCTGCGCGGTCGCCAGGTGCGGTCGCCCGATCCGTCCGTCGGCCAGGAGTTGCTTCAGCCAGCGGAAGCGTCCGGTCGCCATCACCGCCGGTGCGCAGAGGAGGAGTTTCCCCAGTCGCTGTGCCTGGGCGATCAGCGCCCGCCCGTCCTCGACCGTCGCCGCGATCGGTTTCTCGCTGAGGACGTGCAACCCCGCGTCGAGTGCCCGCGAGGTCGTCTCGCGGTGGAACGGCGCCGGCGTCAGATTCATGACGCCGTCCAACCCCGGGTGTGCAAGGAGCGATTCGTACGAGGTGTACGCCTGCGCACCCGGAAAGAGCGCCGCCGCCCGCTCCGCCCGCTCGGCGATCGGGTCGAACGTCGCCGTCACCGTCCCCTTTCCCGCGATTGCCTGCACCCCCGGGATGTACGTCCGGAACGCGACGTCACCGCAACCGACCAACGCCAGATTCTTCACGAGCCTCCGCACTCCTTCGTTTGCGAGGCGGAAGGCGGAAGACGACCGTTCTCCTTCCGCCCTCCGCCATCTTACGTCGTCACCGCCCCCCACCCGCTCAGCCGCGGCACGTCCGCCAAGAGCCGTTGCGTGTAGGCGTGTTTCGGGGTCTCCAGCACGTCTTCGACCGGGCCCTGCTCGACGAGCTGACCGTGGTACATCACCAGGATGCGATCGGCGATGTAGTTGGCCTGGCCGATGTCGTGGGTGATGAAGAGGATCGACATCCCGTACTTTTGCCGCAGATCGGTCAGCAAATTGAGGATCGTCACCCTGAGCGACGCGTCGAGCATCGAGGTCGATTCGTCGGCGACCAGGATGTGCGGTTCGACCACCAGCGCCCGCGCGATCGTCACCCGCTGCAACTGCCCGCCCGAGAGTTGGTGCGGCCACTTGTTCAGCACGTCGGCCGGGTCGAGCCCGACACTGCGCAGCGCGGTCTCCACCCGCTCGTGCCGCTCCTGGCGAGAGGGGTGAGGGTCGAGGAGCCCCATCGTCTTTTGCAGCATGTGGTTGACTGAGTAGAACTGGTTGAACGAGGCGAACGGGTCCTGGAAGATCCCCTGCACCTTTCGCCAGTACGCCTTCAAGTGACGCGGCCCGTGCAGTTTCACCGCATCTCGACCGTCGAGGACGATTTGCCCCGACGTCGGCTCCAGCAACCGCAGCACCATCCGCGCCAGGGTCGACTTGCCGCTGCCGCTTTCGCCGACGATCGCCAGGATCTCGCCGGATTTGGCCGTGAACGAGACGTTGTCGACCGCGCGCAGGGCGTTCGCGCCCTGACCAAACACCCGCGTCAGGTCCCGCACCTCAAGCAGATGCGGTGATGGTTGCCCGTGACTCACCGGCGACTCCCTCGATCGTGCCCTTCTCACGCTGAACCCACCAGCAGGCGGCGAACTGCTCGTCGGTGCCGACCTTCGGCGGGTCTTCGCGCGTGCAGACGTCCATCGCGTACCGGCACCGAGGGTGGAAGCGGCACCCGCTCGGCGGATTGCGCAGGTCGGGCGGTGACCCCGGCAATCCCTCGATCCGGATCCGCCGGTGATGGGGATCGGGATCGAGCATCGAGCCGATCAGTGCCTTCGTGTACGGGTGTTCCGGTCGGTTGACGATCTGCGCCGTCGGTCCCAACTCGACGACTTTCCCCGCGTACATGATCGCGATCCGATCGGCGACGTTGCTCAACAGCGGCAGGTCGTGGGTGATGAAGACGATCCGGGTGATGAACCCCTGTGCCAGCAGCGTCTGGAGCAGTTCCACCAACAGCTTCTGCGAGGAGACATCGAGCGCCGAGCTCGGCTCGTCCGCGATCAGCACCTTGGGATTGAGCAGCGTCGAGATCACGGCGACGACGCGCTGCCGCATCCCGCCGCTCAACTGATGCGGGTAGCTGTCGATGACGCGGGGCGGCAACGAGAGTTGCTCCAACCGCTGCCGCGTCCGCTCGATCGCCTCGCGCCGGGTGATCTTCGGTTCGTGGGCGTGGATGGTGTCGAACGCCAGGTCCCGAATCCGCGCCGTCGGGTTGAGCGAGTTCATCGCCCGTTGCGGCAACAGCGCGACCAGTTTGCCGCGCCAATCGCGCGGCACGTGGGGGAGATCGGTCAGATCGACCTTCCGCCCGTCGAACCCGAATTCGCCGCCCCTGACGACGAGCGACCGTTGCCCGGTGAGGGCAAGGATCGAGGCGAGCGTCGACTTGCCGCAGCCGGATTCACCGGCGATCCCGAGGACTTCTCCCTCGCGCACGTCGAGGGTGACGCCGTCGACGGCCCTGACGTCCTGGCCGGAAGCCGTCCTGTAGTAGGCGCGAAGGTCGGATACCCACATCGCTGGTCGCTATCTCCTGCGCAGTCGAGGATTGAAGATTTCGTCCAGACTCGATTGCAGGAGCAAGAGCGAGAAGGCGATCGCGGTCAGGAACAGCGTCGGCGGCACGAAGGCCCACCAGGCACCGGTCCGCACCGATTCCCAGAGCAGCGACCAGTACAACATGATGCCAAGGGAGATGGTATTGCCGCCGGGACCGAGGCCGAGCAGACTGAGGGCGGCTTCCTGGAGGATGGCGCTCGCCATCTGCAGCACGAAGGCCAGGAAGACGTACGACATCATGAAGGGGATGATTTCCCAGACGATCAACGAGAGGGTGCCGGCGCCGCACATCCGAGCCATGTCGGTGTGCTCGCGACTGCGCAGACTGCTCGCCTGCGCCCGGATTGCCCGCGCCGTCCACGGCCAACTGGTGATGCCGATGATGATCGCCATGGTTCGGATCGATCGCTCGCCGACGGCGATCGACAGCAGGATCAAAACGACGATCGAGGGAATCGTGAGGACCACGTTGGTGATCCCCATCAGCGCTTCCTCGACGACCCCGCCACGGAACCCGGCGACCGTGCCGACGACGACGCCGATCCCGGTCGCGATGGCGCCGGCGAGGACCCCGATCAGGAGCGAGGTCCGCGTCCCGTACATCAACTGGGTAAAGACGTCGCGGCCGAAATTGTCGGTGCCAAGCCAGGCGCTGCGCGACGGCGGATCGTAGAGCAGACCGACGATCTTCTTGGGGTCGTGTAGGTCGAAAATGCGGGGACCGAGGACGGCGAAGACGACGATCGCCGAAAGGAGCGCAAGGCTGAATTTGAAGCGGCCACCCACGACCGCCTGCGCCATTCGCAGGCGGCGGAACGCCGCACCGATCGTCGAGTCCTTCCAAGCCGTCGCCGGCCGCTGCTGGTGCTGTTGCGGTATCGCCGCAGTCACCGCAGTCCCCCCGAGATGCACGCGGCACATGGCAAGTTACGAGCTTCGAGCTTCGAGCTTCGAGCTTTTGCGGCGGGCGACTCAGCACCTGGCACGTGCCACGTGCCCCTCGGAACTTGCCTCGCGCTAATCACTCAGCGTTCTCCCGTCTGTGCCGCGCGGATGCGCGGATCGATGAGACCGTAGGCGATGTCGACGAGAAAGTTCGCGACCAGGACCGTAATCAGGATGACGAGCGTGACACCCTGGATGACCGGATAGTCGTTTTGACCGATGGCATTGAACAGGACCGTGCCGATACCGGGATAGGAGAAAACGATCTCCGTGATCAGGGCGCCACCGGCGATGGCGCCGATCGAGAGCGCGAGACCGGTGACCTGGGGCAGCATCGCGTTCCGGAAGACGTAGGCGACGACGCGATTGTCCGGTACCCCCAGGCTGCGGGCGAAACCGACGTAGTCGGAGCCGAGTTCGTAGATGGCCATCGAGCGCATGCCGACGGCCTGGCCACCGATGATGACGAGCACCAGCGAAAAGAACGGCAGCCAGTAGTGGTGCAAGGCGTCGGTGAAGAATCCCCAACTCCAATCCGGCGATCGGCTGAAGGAATAGCCGCCGGCGGAGGGGAAGATCTGCCAGTGAACCGCAAATCCGTAGAGCAGGAGGATGGCGAGGCAGTAATAGGGGACGGCGGAGACCAGGACAGAACTGACGAACGCGCCGCGATCGAACCACCCGCCGCGATAGGCCGCGAAAGCGCCCAGGATGTTGCCGATGATCCAACCGATGAGGATCGCCGGCAGTTGGAGCGCGAGACTCCAGGGCAGCGCCGCGGCGATCAACCCCCGAACGGACGAGGGATAGTTGCCAAAGGAAGTGCCGAGATTGCCGTGCAGGAGATTGCCGAGATACGTGAGAAACTGCTGCCAGGCCGGTTTGTCGAGGTTGAACTCTTTAATGAACGTCTCGTGCACCTGCTGAAGCGTGGTCGACTCGGCCCCACCGGCCGACATGCGGGCGATGATCGCATCGACCGGGTTGCCGGGAACGAGACGCGGGAGGAAGAAATTCGCGGCCAGCGAGATGAAGAACGCGAGGGCGAACCAGAGCGTCTTGGTCAACAGATAGCGCTGAAAGCGCGACATCGAACACCTCGAATTGTCGGCCGCGGCGAGTCGCCGGAGAGTCTACCACGGCGGGCGTCCGCGAAGTATTGCCCTCGCGGACGCCCGATCCGACCCGAGCGGGGCAGCCGCCCCGCTCGGGTCGGAGGAAGCACGCGTTACGCCTTCGGCTTGAGACCGTAGAGGACCTTGATCCCCGCGCCCGCGTGCATCGGCGGCGCGGTCGGGTTGTCCGAATTCGGGAAACCGGTCCACTGCGTCTCGTTGTACTCGTAGAACTCCTGCGGCCGGTACATCAACGGGATTGCCGGGATATCCTGCTGGAAGATCGCGTCCAGCTCGGCGTAGAGCTCGATCTGGCCGGCTTCGTCGGCCGTCGCCGCCTGATCGAGGAGCGGGCCGACCGCGTCGTTCTTGTAGCGGTTGTAATTCCAGAACGCCGGTTGACCGACCGGGGCGACGCCGCGGTTGTCGAGGACGTCGCGGAACCGCCGCCAGGGACCGGCGGCGCTGGCGCCCGCCACGTACCAGAGCGCGAGGTCGAAGTTGCCGGCCTGGTTGTCGGTCGTGACCACCGGCGCCTCCGGGAACTCGGTCGTGACGTCGAACCCGACCTCGCTTGCGCCCTGCGCCACCAACTCGATCCCGGTTTGCCAGTCGGTCCATCCCTGCGGGCAGTGGGCGACGAACGGGCCGAGGCGCGTGCCGTCCGGCAGCACGTAGACGTCGCCGTCCTTCTTGGCGCCGACCTCGTTCTCGAGGATGTCCTTGGCCTTGTCCGGGTCGTACTTCCAGCCGTTCTTCGCCTCCTGATCGGCGTTGAAGAACTTCTCCTCGCCGCCCTGCGGGATGACCAGGCTCGACTTGGCCGAGACCGAGTAGCGCGACATCGCGGTCGCGGCGATCTGGTCGTAGTTGATCGAGTAGGCGAGTGCCCGCCGGATCCGCGGATCGTCGAGCGGTTTCTTCTGGACGTTGATGAAGAGGAGCGGGATCGAGCCGGGCAGGTGGTACGGCTCGTCCTTGAACCAGGTCCCGACGGGCTGCTTCTTGTCCTCCCACAACTGCCAAATCTGCGGCAGGAAGGTCTGGGAGAAGTCGAGCTGGTTCTGGGAGAACGCCAGGTTGGCCGCGGGGTTGTCTTTGAAGATCGGGTGAATGATGTACTTGGGCGCCGGCATGCCGAGCGCCGTCGCACCCCAGTAGTTGTCGTCACGGACCAGCGCGACCCGCTCGTTCGAGGCGTCCTGCACCTTGTACGGACCGGAAGCGACCGGCTGCAGATCGATGACGTTGATCAGGGGATCGCCGCCCTCGCGGGTCTCCCAGACGTGCTTGGGCAGGATGTGGTTGTTGCTCAGGTGGTGCTTGACCATGCCGGTGTTGAGTTGGTCGGGATTGAGCTTGATCGTGATCGTGCGCTCGTCGGTGGCTTCGGCGCTCGAAATCCAATCCCAGAGGTCGCTGTAGTAGAGGCCGTCGTTGCCCTTGGGCAGGTCGTAGGTGTAGACGACGTCGGCGGAAGTCAGGGGCGTGCCGTCGTTCCACTTCGTTCCGTCCTGGAGGGTGATGACGGCTGTCTGCGGATCCGGCCACTGGATGTCCTTGGCGAGGGCCGGGACGATGTCGCCGGTCAGTTGATTGAACGCGAAGAGCGATTCGTACATGTGCTGCATCGGCTGGTTGGACGGCCAGGCACGGTTCGGGTTGAGTGGGTTGAAGGTGTTGGGCGGACCCCACTGGTGACCGCCGATGTAGAGGGTCTCGTTGCGCGCCATGTCCTGCGCGGAGACCTCGCCCGGCGCGAACCGCGGCACAGCGAGCCCGCCAAGGGCGAGCGCGCCGCCGGCCGCCGCGGTTCCCTGCAGGAAGCGGCGGCGACTGTGACGAAGATTCATGGTCGACATTTCTGACACCTCTCGTTGCCTATGCCGCGGGGCGGCCGACTCCGGTTCCCCCGCCATCACCATTGACGGCGGTTGGCGCCGGACTCGACCACCGGGTCCGGCCCCCGAACATCGAGACGAACACGTCGCGACCGTTTCCGGCGGCAACTCGGCGACCGCAACCACCGTCGCCGCCGGCGGTCTCAGACCGGGATCGACGGGATACCCCCCGTCGTGGCACCTCCTATCGCGACATCGACGGCGGTCAACGCGGAATCCGCATGGCAACCACACGACCGGCGCAGTTCGAGCCTGGTGGTCAGGCAGCGCTGGATGGGAGCGCGTTCAGGGTTCTCGATCAATTCCAACAGGGTGCGGACGGCCCACCGTCCCTCGTCCTCCGCCGGTTGGACGACCGTCGAGAGGATCGGCTGGGAGACCAGGATCTCCTCGAAACCGTCGAACCCCATCACCGCGACATCGTCCGGCACCCGCAGCCCGCCGTCGCGCAGCGCCTGGAGCGCGCCCGAGGCCATCGCGTCGCTGGCGACGAAGACGGCATCGGGGATACCGGAGGCACTTGCGAGCAGTTCCTGCATCGCCCGGTATCCACCGCGGCGGGTGAAGTCGGAATGGACGGTGAACCCCGGTTCGGGGAGGCGACCGGCCTCCTGGAGCGCGGTGACGTACCCGGCGTAGCGGTCGATCGAGGCGATCATGTTGGTCGGCCCCGTGATCATCGCGATCCGGCGCCGACCGTGCTGGATCAGGTGGGCCACCCCGTCGCGGGCGCCGCCGCGGTTGTCGACGTCGACGTAGCTGACCTCGTGCCGCGGGTGGCGACCGACCAGGACGAAGGGGAAGCCGTCCTCTTGCAGGCGGGTGACGATCGGGTCCTCGACGACGCTGGCGGCGATGACGACGCCGTCGACGTGGCGACCGCGGATGACCCGCTCGTAGACGCGGCGGGAGGCGAGGCGCTCGTCGGCGGCCTCCATCAGCATCGTCAGGTTGTGGTCGGTCTCGTTGCAGGCTTCGGCGACGCCCTGGATGAGGACGGGGAAGAAGGGATCGCGAAAGAGGACGCCGACGGCGTGCGGGATGAGGATGCCGATGAGGCGGGTGCGGCGGGAGGCGAGGGAGCGGGCGGCGGCGTTGGGGTGGTAGTTGTGGAGGCGGATGACCTCTTCGACGCGCTGGCGGACGGCCGGGCTGACCCGCCGATCGCCGTTGACGACGCGGGAAACGGTGGAGCGGGAGACGCCGGCCAGGCGCGCGATCTCCTCGAGGTTCACCCCAACCTCCTGCGGGATGTGGGAGCGCGTTCTCCAACCCGGCACCGCCAGTGGGCCCAAACGCCAGTGAATTGTGGGAGCGCTCCCACGGGTTGCCCAAAATGGTAGCAGATGCGAACCGATTGTCAAGATCCTTTCCCGACCCGGTTTTGCCGTCATCGCACCAATGATGGCGCGCACGGCATGTCGAGACTGCCCCAAACGTGCGCCAGGCGTTGCAAATTCGTCGCAATCCGGAGGGAGGGGGGCGACCGATCATAACAGGTGGAACGGGGGCGTCGGGTCGCAGCAGCCACCGGACCGCGCAGGGAGGCGGCCACCGGCGACCGGCGGCGGCGGAGCGCGACCGTGAACGAGGAAGCCGCGGCAAGAGATGCCGCCCGCCACCTCCGCGTCGCGGCCCAACACTCACTTCCGCCCAGACCGCGGGATTGTCGGTCAAGGTGTAGCCATGGTGCGGGCTGACATGGGTGGTCTGGTCCCCCCCGTATCGCGGCCTGGACGGCCAGCAACGAGGGAAGGAGGCGCATCGGGTGTCGCCTGAGCGGTGACGTCTTCGGGCGCGGCCCGTCGTGGCTCAGCCAGCGCCCGTCCCGGTGGTGAGCGTCCTCCGCAATGCCGCCAGCACCACCTCGTCTTCGCCCGGTTCGAGCGTTTGCGGGTTGAGGGCGATCGCGTCGTCGCTGAGGCGGGAGGTGGCGACGGCGATGCAGGGATTGCCGTCCCAGAGACCGGCGACGACCTGGTCGCGGTCGAGGGGACAGGGCGGCCCGACGTGGACGATGGCGCGGCCGTGGGGTTGCCCGGCCTCGCTCGGGTAGACGCGCTCGGCGGTCACACCGGGGATGTCGGCGAGCCCATCGAGCCAGCGCTGGACCGTGGCCTCGTAGCGGGCGAGGAGCGCCGGTTCGTCCTGTGCCAGCGACCATTCGACGGCCGCCAGGATTCCGGCCAACTCCTCCTTGCCGACCTTCATCGGGCGGCCGAGACTGTGGTTGGGGTTGCCGTTGGCGCGGCAGCCGGCCACGATCTCCTTCGTGCCGAGGACGAGTCCGCTCGACTGCGGACCGCGCAACCCCTTGCCGCCGCTGAAGATCGCGGCGTCGGCTCCCAGCTCGCGGGTGAAGTGCCCGAGATTCGCAATCGGGGGGATCTGCGCTGCGGCATCGACCAGGACCGGAACAGCATGCTCGCGGGCGATGCGGACGACCTCTTCGATCGGAAGCGCATCCTTGGCGAAGTTGGCACCGGCGAACCAGAGGACGCAAGCCGTGCGAGAGGAGAGCACACCGACCAGCGAATCGGTCGTGCCGTCGATCTCGACCATCTGGGCACCGGTTTGGCGCGCGGCGTAGTCGTAGCCGTTGCGTTGACTATGGTGGATGACGACCTCGGTCCGCTCGACCCCCTCCAGGTCGGGAAAGGCGAAGGTCAGCGCCGGGTCGGTCCCCGCGATGCAGGCGGCGACGGCGACGACGATCCCGGCCGCGGCGCCGGAGGAGACGTAGCATGCCTCGTTCCCGGTCAACTCGGCGATGCGGGCGCCGACCCGCTCCTGCATCTGGTCGAGATCGACGAAGGACTCGGCCGCCGCGGCCATCGCGGCGACGACCGGCGGCGGCATCCGCGATCCACCGAGCCGCGTCAGCGTCGCCGACGCGTTGATCACCCGCGGCAATCCGAGTTCGTCGTAGACACTCACCGTCCGCCCTCCAATGTCTCCAGAACCGCGCGAAAGGACGCCGTAGGATAGAGGGGAACTGGGAAGGGGGCAATGGGCGCGTTCGGTATTTCGGTATACTCGGCGACACCGGTATTTGTCGCCGATACCGGTTGGAGGTGGCGAGATGGTCCAAGATGCTACGGGCGTCAATGGCGCGGTCGTCGATCCACCGTTCGAGTGCACGTTCGACGATGCAAATGCTCGATTCTACGGCGAGTGGGTACTCTTCCAGATCCTGGAGTTCGATGAGCACTGGGAACCAGTGCGGGGTCTCGTCTGGGCACACTCGCCGAGGCGGAGCGATCTCTCGCCGGTGCTGGCGGCTCGGCCGAAGCGAACTTCAGAAGATCCTTATCAGCCGTATTACCCGTTCTACGCTATGCCGCGGTCACACTTTGGTGAGACCGACGAGCAAACCTTGGCCCGTTTTCGCCGCCAACGTGCCGCGCTGAACCAAGACTCCAATCCTGCTCGGACATGAGCACCGTTTCGTTCCAACTCCAGCGTGGGTTCCCGAGAGACAACAAACCATCGAGGGTTCTGGTCGTTCGCCTTACGGTCGGCCTGGACTTCGCCCTCGACATGCTCCCCTACCCCACAAGCCCTCGTTCCGTGGTAGCGCCTGACATCTTCCAAGATGCGCTGTCGAAACTCGGCGAACATGCACTCCGCGGTCGCGGCATCCTGCTTCAGTCTCTCCGAATCGACGGGCAACAGGTGCCCGATTTCATCGTCCAAACGAGTTTGGCGCCGAATCGTTTGCAGGTCGACGGCTTCCTCGGCCTCGACTTCTTCTCCCAGTTTGACGTCGTCGAGTGGCACCCCAAGACCCAACTGATGCGGCTGATCACCGAATGAACCCCGCGGGTTTCCTGCTCGGCCTATAATCCAACTGCTCATCCGCTCGGTGGCTCGCGATAACGCGAGGAGCTTTCCCCATGGCAAGCAATGCGAACGGCTTGGATGCCGCCGTCGACCCGCCACTCGAATGTTCCCAGGATGAGGCGATCGCTCGCTTCTACCACGAGTGGATCCTCTTCCAAATCCTGGAGGTCGATGAACACGACTGGCCGATCAGGGGCCTCGTCTTCGCGCACTCGCCGGATCGGTGGGCGATTTCCAAGGTGCTGAGGGCTCTCCCGAAGCGAACGAAAGACCAGCCTTTTCAACCGTACTACTCGTTCTTTGGACGGCCGCGAGCACATCCGGGGGAGACGATCCCGGAAGCCCTTGCCCGTTTCGAGCGGCAGCGCGCCGAAGTGTTGCGTGAGACGGGAATCGGCCAAGAGTGAGCGTCATCTCATTCTCACTCGTGCCGAGCATGGAGAGCTCTACCGAAGCTGAACCGACGCTTGTCATTCGCCTGGCGGTCGGGATGGATATCGCGTGGGATATGCTCCCGTATCCGAGTGCTCGCCACACCGTGGTCACCCGTGAGGGTTTCCTGGACGCGCGCTCGAAACTCGGCGAGCACGCTCAACGAGGCGGCGGGCTCCTTCTCACCGATCTCCGTATCCGAGGGCAATCGGTGCCGGATTTGTTCGCAATGCCCAGCCGAGCGCCCAGCCGCCTGGGCGTCGACGGCTTCCTCGGCCTCGACTTCTTTTCGCAGTTCGACGTCGTCGAGTGGCACCCGAAGACGCACCTGATGCGGCTCACGATCGAGTGAGTCGTCGGTCAGGTCAGTCTTCGACCCGCCACAGTTTCGGCATCGGTGGCACACCGAGTTTGCCGGCGAGCCAGGCGTCCAGCCAATCGTTGTCCGTGCCGCCCTCGTGGGTCAGGTCGTAGCGCTCGACCGGCCCGCCCAGGGCGTCGGCGAGCGGGAGCAACCACTCCGGTCCGCCGAGGGCACCGGGATCGCCCGCCGGCAGCAGGGTGGTCGCGCGGACGTTCGGCGCGTGGTAGAGGGGGTCGAGGTAGCCGAGGGTGTGGGCAACGGCGTCGGTCAGGTTGGGGAAGAAGCGGAGGTAGTCGTTGACCTCTTCTGTCGGATACGCCTCGGTTCGCTCGCGCGCTTCCATCAGCCGGTAGAACATCAGGGTCTGCGCCAGCAGCGCCGCGAAGACGGGACGGCGGGCGGCGGTGACGAGGGCAAGGTCGTCGCCGACCACGGCGATGCGGTCGGGATCGACCTCGGGGCGACCGGACAACCATTCGGCGCCGCGCAGGCAATCGGCGACGATGCCGCGGTAGACGTAGCCGCGCGCGGTGTCGATGCCGTGGGTAAGCAGACCGGGGTAGGCGGCGGCGAAGGGTTGGTCGGCCAGGCGTTGACCACGATGCAT
>DATBFX010000231.1:0-9619 GCA_036558305.1 Thermomicrobiales bacterium
AGCCGATGTCGCCGGTCCGGTAGCGGAGGAACGGCATCGCCGGATTGGCCAGACTGGAGACCACGATCTCGCCCTCGCGCCCGTCCACTACCGGCCGACCGTCGCGATCGACGATCTCGACCAGCACCGACGTCTCGTCGACGTGGTACCCGGCCTGCTCGGCGCACTCGGCGGCGACCAGACCGGTTTCGGTCAAACCGTAGCAGGCAACCACCGTCGCGCCGAAGAGCGCCTCGGTTTCGCGCCGGATGATCTCCGACAGAAACGAGCCGGCGCTCAAAACGCGGACGGGCGCGACGGGAACCGCCGCCGGCACCGTGGCGGCGTACGCCAGCAGCACCTCGAAGAGACTCGGTCGCGACGTGATCACCGCGGGCCGGAGCAGCGCGATCAGCCGGAAAAGGCGATCGATGGTCGAGCGATCCGCGTCGTCGATGAGGAGGCGAACCGTCGGGCCGACCGTGCCGCACGGGTCGGCCGCGACGAACTCCTCCATGTGGCGCCGGTTGTCAATGGCGAGACAGGAGATGGAGTGGCGTGTGGGTACCCCCGGGTCGACGGGGTAAATCGCCTTCCGGGTCGTCAAGTGGAGGTACTCGAAGTAGAACGGCGCCGCGTAGAGGATGGCGGTCGGGGCGCCGGTCGTGCCGGAGGTCTCCAGCGTCCAGAGCTCGGTGGGATTCGCATCGCTCCGCACGAAGGCCTCCGGGTGGGCACGGAGCGCCTCGCGGTCGACAAACGGGATTTCGCACCAGCGCGTAACCCGGGCGAGATCGCGGTAGGCGGGAACGGCATCGGCGAGGGAATCTCCCAGCGCCGCAAGGATTTGTCGCGCGTGCTCGGGGGGCGGCAGGGCGTTCGCCCGATACGCCCGGAACTGGGCGAAGCGCCCTTCCAGCCACGCGGCGTGCGTGGTCGCCACGAGGTGCTGGGGCAGGTCGAAGCGCAGTCCGGGGATTGCCGCGAGCACGTCGCCGACGGTGCGCCATCCGCCCATGGTGCCGGCACCTCGGGGCCCAGCGTGCGCGGCCATCGCGACGAAGGGTCACGCGACGACGATACCCTCTGCGCGCCGACGACCGCTACGGTTGCCGAGATCGCTATTCTACCTGCATCGAGGAAACGGATGGAGCCTCGGGTTGCCGTAAGTATGTTGTTTGCACAAGATTGAGCGAATTACAAAGGATCTGCATGTCGTGTTGTCCATCATTTGCACGACGTGGCGTCATGTGGCCGATGGTATCGTCGGCTTCCGGTCTCTCCACCCGGGCGCCGCGCGGCGATGATGGTGCATCGCGCGGACCGCAGCCCCGGTGGCAAGGCAGCTTCGCCGAGACCGATCGCCAGCCGCCCACCGCGGCAAGGAGGCCACATGGGAAAGCGACCGCCGTCCGCGGACGACGTAGCACCGGATCAGCGAGTACTTACCCCTCTCCAGTCGGAACGATTGAGCGCCATGAGCGGAGTCGAAGCCGAAACGCTGAAGGGGCTCAGCACCGTCGACATCGCCGAAAAACTCAAATGGATCATCGACCCGGAAATCTTGCTGTTCCGCCGCGTCTGCGGCCGCGTCGTCAAGCGCGATCCGGTGACCGGGGTTTACTACCCGGTGCCGTTCGCGACCGTCCACGTCGAGGACACCGATTGCGACCTGATCGGCTACTGGCCGGGCGGTTGGCCGTGGGGGTGGTTTTTCCCGTTCAAGTGCCGGCGGGAAGAGATCGCGACCACGAAGACCGATGCCTGCGGCAACTTCTGCGTCTGGATTCCGCGCTTCGACATCGATTGGATTCTCAGGTGGCGGCGCCATCGCGTTTGCTGGCCGGACATCTTCATTCGCCCCAAACTCCGCGACCTGTTGCCCCTGGAAGAGCTTCCCCACCGGCCGTTCCCCGAACCCGATCCGCCGCCCTATGAGCTCCTGACGAGACTCTCGCCGAACGCGCTCGATGCGTTCGCCGGTTCGGGCGGGCACCTGGGCGACCGGTTGGCGCGGTTGCGGGAATCGCTGGTCTTCGGCGCGCCGGCACCCGATCTGGACGAGATCCTCGACGAGCCCGCGTTCGAGCGCGAGCTGCCGCCGCCGCTGCCGAGCGAATTCCGCAAGGCGCTGGCCGGCCGGGCCGAAGTCGGTCACGACAAGGCGAAGACCCGCGGCGACGAGGCCGTCCGCGGCGCGATCGCGATGCACGCCGGGATCGCGGTCAAGGAGTTGGCCGACCTCGATCTGTCGCGCTACATCGGTCCGTTTTTCCGCTGCCGCGACGTCTTCCTCCCCGAATGGCAGGCCATCGTCGACGTCCCGGACATCACCTTCCGGGTCACCCAGGACGTCGACGGCGACGGCACCGAGGAGACCATCTACCAGGAAGGCTATTTCCAGGTTAGGTGGAACGCCGGTACGATTCCGTCGCCGACGCTGGTCGCTTCGTCGATCGCCGTCGAGACGCGCTCCTGCCGCGTGCCCGAGGTCGCCTGCGGCAACGTGCCGGCGATCCAGTTCGCCGGACTCCACCCGTTGAACAACGCCGTCTACCTCGATCCGGCCATCGGCTACGCCAAGCGGCCAAACCGGCCAATCCCACCCTCGGGACCGCGTCCCGACGCCGAGACGCCGTTCACCGGGACGCTGCAGTTGTACGGCTGCGTCAACATCGAGAAAGCGCGGCATTACCGGGTACTCCACAGCGAGGACAACGGCGCCACCTTCTCGGTCTTCACCGGGGTCAACTGGCCGCTCCACCGGGTGGACGGCAGCGGGACGGACCACACCACGGTCGATCCCACCGGCTGGTACGACGTCATCACCAATCCGGCGCTCTACCACGAGGGACGACTCGTTTTCGAGTGGTCGACCCCGCCGATCGGCAAGTACGTGCTGAAGGTCGAGGTGGCGGACACCGCGCACAGCGTCTTCGCGGCGTCGAGTCCGGTGGCGCTCCAGATCGACAACACCGCGCCGACGGTGACCTTCACGAAACTGGCGTGGAAGTTCGACTTCGAACCGGCGACCGCGTTCGACCTGGCCAATCGCACCCTGCTCGTCGCCTGCCCGGTGATCCGGCGTGGCGTGCCGAGTCAGGTTGTCCAGGTCCGGGCCGAGGTGATGGTCAGCGCCAACCACCTGCGCGACGCCTCGCTCGGCACGTCGGGGTGCGGCGGCGGTGCGTTCACCGAATTGTCGACGCCGACGCCGCATTCGTCGCACTGGCACGACGCCGTCACGGACAACACGGAGATGCTGTCGGCGACGTACGAGCTGGCGGCGACGGCGCTGGAAGGGTGCTACACCTTCGCCTGCACCGCGAACAGCCGCGCCTTCAACCCGGCCGGGAGCGACAACGGCCACCTCCTGGACTGGCTGTACGATCCCGTCTACGTCTACACGCACCGCGGCGTCAGCGTCTCGGTCGTCAACGGCTAGCAGCGCGCCGGGGCGCTGCGAGAAGCTCGCCGCGCCCCGTCCGCCCCTACCATCGGATGAACCCACCCGATCCCGTCGTCTTCATCCTTGCCGTTCTCGCCACGTGGCGCCTGACGCACCTTCTCGTCGCCGAAGATGGTCCGTTCAATGCGGTGGTGCGGGTGCGGGCCCGGCTCGGCGATTCGGTGGTCGGGCAGGCGATGGATTGCTTCTACTGCTTGAGCCTGTGGATCGCGGCGCCGCTGGCACTCGCCACGGCGCGGACGCCCGGCGAATGGGGACTTACCTGGTTGGGACTCTCGGGCGGGGCGTGCCTGCTCAACCGCGCGACCGATCGCAACGCCACCTGATGCATTCGGGGGATGTCATGTCATGTTGTGGCAATCGCCGGTCGGCCTGGCGGGCTTCGGTGCCGGCGAGGGTGACCACGGTCCCGAGCCCGGCTCCGGCCCTGCTCAATCCGACGCGCCTCGCGTACCGGGGCGAGGGTCCGGTCGTGGTGCGCGGCCCGGCGACCGGTTTCGCCTACGTCTTCTCGGGTCTCGGCGACACGCTCGACGTGGACGAACGGGATGCCGCCGGTCTGCTCCAACTGGGCCACTTCGAACCGCGTTGAATGAGCAATGTGCGGTCGATTCGGCCCAGGGAAACCGGCGGTCACCATTCGGGGAGATCGGTCATCGCGAGGCGCTTGGCGCGGACCGCGTAGGTGATCTTTCGCATTTGGCCTTTCTTTTTGGCCGCGTCGTCCTCGGCCTTGTAGAGCACGAGCGCCTGGGTATTGAAGGCCGCCAGCAACGCCGATTCGGACAAGGCGACCGCCTTCGGCCAGACGAGGCGGCGGAGCGCCTCGAGGTTCGTCTTGTCGACGGCGTTCGTGGCGTCGATGGTTTCGGGCGGTTTCGGTTTGGCTTTGCCCGCGGGTTTGGTCCCCGGCACGGGCGGGACGGCGGCGGCCGCCTTCGCCTCGGCGGCGTCCTGGGCGGAGACGATCTGCGTCACCAGGGTGTCAACGGTGGACGCCGGATCGGCGCCGGCCAGGATTTTCCAGACCGTCAGTTCGACCCAGGCCGGGCGGTTGACGAGCAGGTTGGCGGCGGCACCGAGCCCCTTCGCCGTCGCGCAGACGTCGCCGACCGTGGCGCGGTCGACCGGCGCGGCAAGTTTGACGGTGCGCTTCCCGACCTTGAAGGTCGCCGCCTCGCCGGCGGAGACGTCCCGGTACCCGCTGCCCATTTGGCCTTCGCTGACCGCGGAAGCCCCCGGTCGGACGATCTTCTGCTTCATCTCTTCCAGCCAATCGAGCGCGCCGACGAGCTGATAGGTCTTGAGGGCGTCCTTGGCCATCACGCCCTTCATCTTCTGCTCGACTTCGCCGCCGGTGACGACCTTGCCGCCGATCGTGACGTGACTGCCGGCGACGTCGAGTCCGGCGGTGACGCATTGGTGCCAGGCATCGACGTAGAGTTTCTCGGTCTCCGTCCGCGTCGGCGCGGGTTTCGCCTCGGCCGCGGTTGCCCGTGTCTTCAGCGTTTTGAAGAAGTTACCGAGCGAGCCGAGACTGGTTCCCTTCTTCGCCATCCCCCACTGGAAGATGCCGAGACTCGCCATCGGATCGGTGCCGGGGCTGACCGAGCCCCAACTCCCCTCGACGAGACTGACGAGCGAGATGGCCTTGAGTTGTTTGTCGACCTGGGTTTTGAGGTCGGCGGGGAGTTTGGTCGCTTCCGCCGCGATGACCGCTTCGCGGGTCTTGTAGTCCTTGCGAGAATCCCGCGACGGCGCCCACGTCAGCGCGTCGAGGGGGGTCCCGCCCGTCGGGAAGGTCATCAGCACCCAGACCCGGCCGTCGTCCAACTCGACGCGGGAGCCGGCGCCGAGTTTGGTCTGGAAATTGGTCGGCAGGTCCTTCGGCGCGACCGGTTGGCCCTCGCCCGCGAGATCGATTACCTTCGTCGGGATCCAACCGCCGGAGAAGGGGATGCCGAACTGTTTGCCGGAGAAGGTCACGGTCTGCGGCACGATGCCGCTGGCCGGGTCCGCGAGCGGCGCGTCGCCGGGAGCGGCGCTCACCTCGACGCGCTCGACCTTGAGCAGGAGAACCTCGTTGCCGCCGGCGAAGACCATCTTGCCGAGGACGGCCTGCGTCGCCTCGACGCCGCCGGGAGTCACGAAGGGTCCGTCCCCGTGGACGTAGCCGATGGCGTCCGTCCCGGCCGGCGTCGTCGAGACGAAGCCGTTGGGCGTGACGTAGACGACCTTCGTGACCGGTTTCTTTTTCTTCTTGGGTGAACGCTGGATGAACGGCAGACCGACGCCGGCGGTCTGCGCGCCGGTCGTCGCGATCACCCGCGACGCGACCAGTCGCTGCACGATCCGGTTGCCGGTCGCGTGTTGCAGCCGGAGCAGATCGTGCTCTGCCGATGATGCGTGCTCGGAGGCCTGGGCGTCGCGCGTCGGCGCGACGCCCTGCGATCGTCGTGGCGTGTCTCGGTCGTTGCGTCGCCCAAGCGCGCGTTCCATGACACCTCCCGCAGCCGCCAGACGGATGCCGTCGCCGCGGTAGACGTTCATTCTATCCCACCCAGCCACTTCCTCAGCCGCCCCGTCCACTCGCGGTCGGCCCCACTCCTGGTTTCCATTTCGGATAATGTCGTGAGGGAGGACGTACGACTCGGCGCGCAGGAGATGCCATGACCAACCGACTGGGGATCGGAATGATCGGGTGCGGCGAGATCGCGGTGCGGACGGCGGCGGCGATCGCCTTGTCGCGCTTCGCGCGCCACGCGATGGTGATGGACGCGCGGGCCGATCTCGCCCGCAATCTCGGCGAGACCCACGGCGTGGCGTGGACCGACCGGGCGGAGGATCTGCTGGCGAACCCGGCGGTCGACGCCGTCTACGTCGCGGTACCGCACGACCTCCACGCGCCGCTGGCAATGCAGGCGGTGGCGGCGGGCAAGCACGTCCTGGTGGAAAAACCGATCGCCACGACCCTTGCCGACGCGGACGCGATGATCGCGGCGGCGCGGGCGAACGAGGTGCACCTCTCCGTCAATTTCGTCGCCCAGGTCGATCCTTTTTACCGGACCGCCCGCGAGCTCGTCGCGGGCGGTGCGATCGGGAAGGTCGTCGGTACGCACATCGTCTACCGCAACAACAAGCAGGCGAGCTACTGGACGGGCGGGTTCAGCGGTCGCGTCCAGAGCGATTGGCGGGTCTCGAAGGCGCGGTCGGGCGGCGGGGTGCTGATCATGAACGTGATCCACGACCTGAACACGATGCGGTACGTGACGGGGTTGGAGGTCGACCGCGTCCACGCCGAGTACGACACCTTCGCGACGCCGGTCGAGGTCGAGGACTACATCGCCGTCACCTGCCGCTACGACAACGGCGCAATCGGGACGATCGAGGCCGGGACCGCGTTGGCCGGTAGCGATCCCCTGCGCGACGTCGATCGGATCTACGGCACGACCGGGCAGATCCTGTTGGGGCCGTCGCTGCGCGTCTACCCGAGCGAACCGGCGGCCGGGTTGACCGCCGGCGAGTGGCAGATACTGCCGATCGCACCGCTCGGTGCGGATGAGCAGCAGGTGGCGATGGTGGACGGGTTCGCCGGTCCGATCCTGGCGGGAGGCGAGCCGGCGGTGAGCGCCGAGGACGGGCGGGCGGCGCTGGCGACCATTCTCGCCGCCTATCGGTCGGGAGCGGAGGGGAGACCGATCGCGGTCTCGTCCGAGGTTGCGGAGGTGGTCAACGCATGAAACTGAGTCTGCTCAACTACAACTTCGTGCCGGGTTGGTCGTTGGACCGGCTGATCGCGATGGCCCAGGCGATGGGATGCGAGGGACTCGAGTTCCGCCTGGAGCGTGGGTATGGGGCCGGACTGGAATTGGAGAGCCCGCCCGAGGAGCGGCGTCGCATTCGCAATCGGGTCGCGGCGGCGGGTCTCGCCATCGCCAACCTGGGGACGAGCTCGCGGTTCGATGCGCCCGACCCGGCGGCGCGGCGGGCGATGATCGAGCACACGAAGCGGCTGGTCGAACTCGCAGCGGACGTCGACTGCCGGCGCATCCGCGTCTTCGGCGACAAGCTGCCTTCCGGCGTACCGCCAATGGAGGTGGCGCGTTATGTCGGGGAATGCCTCGGCGAGCTCGGCGAGATCGCCGCGCCGTTCGGCGTCGACGTCCTGATGGAAATGCACGTCGACTTCAACGACGTCGACCTGGCGCTGACGGCGGTCGAAACGGCGAACCAGCCGAACGTTGCACTCGTCTACAACTGCGACCCGCGCGACCTGGTCGAGGGGTCGGTCAGACAGACGTACGAGCGCGTTGCTCGCTGGATCCGCCACGTCCACATCCACGAGTTCGACGGGTCGTTCCCGTACCCTGAACTGTTCTCGCTGCTGCGGGCCGATGGCTACGACGGGTTTCTTTCGACCGAATTCGAGAAGGAGCTGACGCCGGAAGGGTATCTGACGGTGTACGCGGCGCTTTTCCGGGCGTGGACGGGGCGACCGGGACCCGGCGAGGGCGGTGTGAGCGATTCGTAGGGGCGGACCGCCGTGTCCGCCCTCGTCGAATGTTGCATACGTGGAGGGCGGACATCGCCCAGAGGGCACCCGGCCGCCCCTACGACGGGTCTATCCTCCGTCAGACTCGATGATACTTCCGCATCACCTCTTCCAGACGGTCCAGCGGGATCGCGTACGAGGTACGGCCGTTGACGCCGACCATGGTCGTCGCCATGCAGAGGGCGTTGGCGATGGCTTCGTGGGTGGCGTCGGCGACGGCGTGGAAGAGATCGCTGATGGCGTCGCCGGGGATCATGCGGACGTCGACCGTGCCGGAGGTGTCGCGGGGTGCAAGACCGCGGTTGGCGGTGGAGAAGGCGAGGAAGAGGTCGCCGCTGCCGTTGTCGCCGCAGCCGCCGACGCGGGCAAGACCGATGGTGGCGCGCTGGGCGAGGCGTTTGCATTGGTGGGGCAAGAGCGGGGCGTCGGTGGCGACGATGATGACGATCGAACCGTCGCGTTGCGGCTCGTTCCGGTGCGATGGGACCTCGGAGACAGGAATCTCCTGGCCGACCGGGACGCCGTCGATGTGCAGGTGCGTTCGCCATCCGTAGTTGGCCTGGACCAGGACGCCGACGGTCCAGCCGCCGCGGTCGGGCGGCAGCACGCGCGAGGCGGTGCCGACGCCGCCCTTGAACTCGTGGCAGTTCATCCCGGTGCCGCCGCCGACGCAGCCCTCGGCGACCGGACCGGACGAGGCCGTTTCGAGCGCCTGAAAGACGTGCTCCGGCTTGACGTGGAAACCGTGCATGTCGTTGAGCCAGAGATCGCTGGTCTCCGTGACGACGGGGAGACGCCACGGCATCGAGCGCGCGTTCGGCCAGTGGGCGACGTCGTGGGCGATCAGGGCGTCGCGGACCGTGCCGACGCTTCCGGTGTTGGTGATGCCGATCGCCGTCGTCAGCAAACCCGATTCCTCGACCCAGGCGACGCCGGTCATCTCGCCGGCCCCGTTCAGCCGGTGGAAACCGGCGAAGAGTGGCTCGGCGGCGACGTCGTCGCGGGGAACGATCACGGTGACGCCGGTCCGGACCGGGCCCTGACCGATGACGAGCGGTCCGTCGCCCGCGATCAGGGTCGTGTGGCCGACCCGGACGCCGGCGACGTCGGTGATGGCGTTCCAACGGCCGGTGTCGTAGGGTCCGATCCGAATGCCAAGATCGCGCGCACGAGCGCGCTTTCCCACGGTCGCTGGTCGATTGACGGACATCGTTTCCTCCAGACGAATGGACGATCGTGAAAGGATGCTACACGCGCGTGTGAGCGGTTTGACCTCCCTATGGGGCCATCATATACTGCCGGCCAAGGTGTTCCGACGACATCCAAGAATCGATCGCTCCGGCTATCGGCACCGCGGGGTGACACGCTTGCCGGGTTTGCCAGAAGGAGGGAACGATGACGCCGACGTCCGGCCCGTTGCTCAATCGACGGCGATTCGTGGGGATGAGCGCCGCGCTGTCGGCGGCGCTGGCGATGAACCTCCCGCGCCTCACCGACAGCGCCCTGGCCCAGTCGGCGGAGCAGACCCTTCGCGTCCCCTGTGAGGAACCGGAGACGTACGACACGGGGACCGTCGGCGGCGGCATCGGCATCCAGTGGACCAATCACCTCTTCGAGGG
>DATBFX010000232.1:0-1670 GCA_036558305.1 Thermomicrobiales bacterium
GGTACCAGGGTCGGGTCGAGGCCAACCTCGGCCAGATCGTGTCGCTCCCATTCGACTTCGACCTCACCGACTACCTCGGCGTCACCAAAGACGAACTGCAAACCTGGGCGCAGGCCGACATCGACGCCTGCATCGACCGGCAACGCCAGGACGTGGAAGAAATCTTCGGCCACCTGAACCTGCCGATCCATCGCCTCGACTACTCGGGATACGGCCTCGCCGCCCACGTCGTCTTGCCGCCCCACCGGCGCGAGGTCATTCCCGAGCTACGAAAACTCCACAAGGCCATCGTCGCCCGCATCAACACGCTGTCGCGCCCGCCGATGGCCGACCCCCAGGTCTGCGACGCGGGGACGCGGATCATGCGCCTCCCCGGCAGCCAGAACCTCAAGGGCGAGATACCGCGACTGGCGCGGACGATCTACCGCGTTGAGGGGACCGTCACCGAGGAACAGTTGCGCCACGCGGCGGGAGAAACGGCGGCGCCGCCGCAGCGGGCGATCCCCAAAACCGGGACCGCCTTCGACGCGGAAACCGAACGCGCCATCGTCCGCGCCATCGCGCCGCACTGGTCGGAGGGGAAGCGGCACGCCCTGGCCCTCGCCGTCGCCGGGTTGTTCGCCAAGGCGGGCGTGCCCGAGGAGCAAACCCACCGCATCGTCGAGGACTTGGAGGGGACCGACGAGTCCTGGGACCGCGCCCGCGCCGTCCACACCTCCTACGAGCGCGTCAGGAGCGGTCTCGACGTCAAGGGATTTTACGCCCTGCGCGAATACCTGCCCCCCGACCTCGCCTCCTGGCTCACCCAACGCGCCGACGCGGTGCGGCAAACGACGCGGCCGGTGCTGCTCCTGGGCAGCGAGACGGTCGAACAAAAGGATAGGCGCATCGCGGCTTCGTTCACGCCCGCGCCGGAGTCGTCGTACTTCGGGTGGTTCGGCGCGTACCGCGACCTGATGGCCCCGACGTCGGAAGCCCCCGACCAATTCCACCTCGGCGCGAGTCTCGTGCTCGCCGGGGCGATGATCGGCCGTCGCGTCCACACGCGCTACGCCAACGATCCGCTCTACGCCAACCTGTTTGCGGTCCTCATCGGTCGCACCGGGACGAGCCGCAAGGACACCGCGATCAAGCGGGCGACGATCCTGCCGCAACTCTGTCCGCCCAACCGATTCGTCAACCCCGCGTTCGACATCAGCCGCGACGTTTCCAGCGCCGAAGGACTCGTGGCGATCCTGAAGGACAAACCGAACACCCTGCTCTACCTGACCGAGTTGTCGGGCCTGCTCAAGAACGCCCGACGCAAGGGAACGACGACCATCCTCGACCGCCTGATCGAAGCCTGGGACACGCCGGAGACCCTGCAAAACCTCAACAAGCAGACGCCGCAGACCGCGATCAAGCCCTACCTCTCCATCGTCGCCGCGACCCAGCCGGGGCGCATCGCCAGCGAGATGACGGCAGAGGACATCGCGTCGGGGTTCGCCAACCGCTGGCTCTACATCGTCGGCGAAGGGAAGGCGCCGATGGCCCGACCGGCGGTGCGCGACGATTTTGAAGCAGGGGAACTCTACCTCGACATCAACGACGCCATCCGGTCCTACCCCGAGGGGTTCGCGCTCCCGTGGGACGGCGACGCCGACGCGGTGTGGGACGACTGGTACTACGAC
>DATBFX010000233.1:0-27470 GCA_036558305.1 Thermomicrobiales bacterium
CGCCGCGGCCAGTCCCGACACCGAGTAATCGACCGTGTCCGGCGCCGACTTGTCGCTCTGGCCGTGACCCGGCAGATCGATCGCGACCACCCGGTACCGCTCGGCGAGCTCCCCAAGCACCATCTGCCACGTGCTTTGCGATCCACCGAGCCCGTGCACGAAGACGATTTTTGGCGCACCTCCCGGCCCCGCCACCAACGCGGCGATACCGCGCCCGTCGGCAAGCGTCACCATCTCCTCGCGCGGCGAAGGATCGGCGGCGATCTCCGCCGCCGCGCGCTCAACGTCGTCGCTCGTGATCCGCCCGCCGGGCCCGGTCGCCTCGACCATTGCCAGGTCGACGCCGACTTCCGCCGCCAGCTTCCTTGCCGCGGGCGAGGCATTCACGCGGCCCGACTCGTCGCGGCTGGCCGCCCGCGCCTCTCGCCCACCTCGTTCGCCGCCGCGCGCGGCCGCCGCACCCGCCTTCCGCGGCTGCGCGCTCTCGATCAGCGACGCCAATTCCTCGTCGGACAACGCCTCGTCCGCGGCGAGGATGATCGCCACCGGTCCGCTCACCGGCACCTCCGATCCCGCCACGGCGACGATCTTGCGCAGCACGCCGTCCGCCGGCGCCTCGACGTCGTTGACCGCCTTCTCGGTCTCGACCGTCAACAGGGGGTCCCCCGCCGAAACCTCGTCCCCCTCGTCGCGGAACCAATCGGTGACGGTCCCCGCCGTCATCGTCAGCCCCCACTTGGGCATTTTCACGATCGTCGGCATCGGTGCCTCCAATGGTCTCAGGTTTCAGGTCTCAGGTCTCAGGTCACGGCTTCGCGTCGACGACGGTCATTACGCGGCGTCCGTGGTCGCTGGTCGCGTCTTCGCTCGCTGTTGCTTTTGCCATCCGTCCACCACGGATCGCAAGCCGGCGATTACCTTCGACGTTCTCTCCGCCTGTGCCAATAGCCTCCGGAACGTCGCCTCGTCAATAAGCTCGGCGTCCAGAGCAGCGTACAGTAGCGAGCGCGTCTCGCCGCAGGAACCTTTCGCGATCGTGAGAAATTGCTTGAACTCGGCATGACCGTCGCGCTCAAAACCCTTCGGCGATGTTTGACATCACCGAAAGGGCGGCCCGTTGCAGTTGGTCGGCAAGCGCATGGCATCGGCTCCGTTCGAACTCTCGACACAGCGGCCAAACGTCCCGGTGAAGCTCACGAGCTCTTTGCCATGCAACGAGTTCTTCAGACCGCTCTATTTGACTCATTCGCTGCGCTCCCCGACCGTCACCCCGGGCGACGTTACGAACCTTCGAGCCGCTGCTTACAACCTGAAACTTGAGACCTGAGACCTGAGACCTGAGACCTGAGACCGGTTCCTCACAGAATCGACCTGACCGTCTCCGCGATGCGCTCCGGGCTCGGGATGTAGAACTGCTCCAGCGGTGGGCTGAACGGCACCGGGGTGTGCGGCGCGGTCACCATCTTGATCGGTGCATCGAGGAGATCGAACCCCTTGTCGGCCACCATCGCCGCGATGTCGGTCGCGCACGAGCAGCGCGGGTTGTCTTCGTCGACGATCACGATGTGGTGGGTCTTCTGCACCGAGGAGAGGATCGCGTCCTCGTCGAGTGGCGAGAGGGTACGCGGATCGACGACTTCGGCGTCGATGCCGTCGTCCGCCAGTTGCTCGGCCGCGGCCAGCGATTGGTGGACCATCCGCGAGATGGCGACGATGGTCACATCGCCGCCCTCTCGCTTGACGTCGGCCTTGCCGAGCGGGATGCCGTCGCTGTCGTCCGGGACCTCGCCTTTCAGCGCGTAGAGCACCTTGTTCTCGAAGACGATCACGAGGTCGTCGTCGCGGATCGCGGAGAGCATCAGGCCGCGGGCGTCGGCCGGTGTCGAGGGCGCGACCGTTTTGATGCCGGGCATGTGCGTGAAGACCGAATAGTGGCAACCGGAGTGCTGGCCGGCCGCGTTCACGCCCGCCCCGATCATCGTCCGGATCACGACCGGGCACTTCGCCTTGCCGCCGAACATGTACCGCAACTTCGCGCCCTGGTCGAAGATCTGGTCCATGCAGCAGCCGAAGAAGTCGACGAACATCAGATCGGCGACCGGCCGCAGCCCCGTCGCCGCCGACCCCACCGCCGCCCCGATGAACCCGGCCTCGGTGATCGGCGTGTCCAGGATCCGGTTCCGCCCGAACTCCTGCACCAACCCCTTCGTCACCCCCATCGGACCGCCCCAGGCATCCTCGTCGATCAGGTGATCGACGTTGGCCCCACCCGCTACGTCCTCACCCATGAGGATGACCGTCGGGTCCTCCCGCATCGCGATCCGCAACGCCTCGTTGATCGCGTCCTTGTACGTCACCTGCCGCGTCCCGGCCATCGTCGCCACCATTGCGTCCTCCCTTCGGGGCGTCAGGGGTCGGGGACAGGGGTCAGGAGAACGAAACGGATCGTGTCCCGACCCCTGTCCCCCGACCCCTGACCCCTAATACGTCACGTTCGAGAGGGGGCGTGCCGATCCACCCCCTCTCGTGCTGTTCAGTGCTCACTGGTACACCGCTTTCAGAGTGCCGCGTCTGCATTATGCCATCTTGTTGCGGCGCGTGATGCCACGTTCGTGAGATCGTCGTGAGATGCTGAGCTGATGCAGCCCTGCCACTGAATTCGGTGCGGCGTGGCCGCCGTTAGTGGCCTAACGAACGAGCCATCGCCCCCAGTCTACCGAGTCGCCCCGCTTTCTTGAGTATCCGGTCGGACCGCGCACCCGGCAACCCCCACCCAAATCCGATTGCCCTGTCCAGAGCCGGGGAGCCGGCACCGGGGTTGACGCGCCGCGGCAAAGTGGCCAAGATTGATGTGCTGTCTGCGATCCAGCCGAGGCATGGGCGATGTCCACCGAGCCGACCCCCACGCCCCCGCTCCCCGCACCGGTCCCGCTGCACCTGGCGGCAGCTCAGGAGGTCGGCGGTCGGCTGCCGACCCCACTGTCCACGCTCGTCGGGCGCGAGAGGGAGGTCGCCGCCGTCGCCGCGCTGGTGCGCGACCCGGCCGTCCGCCTGGCGACCCTGACCGGCCCCGGCGGCGTCGGCAAGACCCGCCTAGCGCTCCGCGTGGCGCCCGAGGTGGCCGACGACTTTGCCGACGGGGCCGCCTTCGTCGAGCTGGCCGCCATTCGCGACCCCGCCCTCGTCCTCCCCGCAATCGCCCAGGTCCTCGGCGTTCGCCCCCTCCGCGGCCAGCCGGTCGAGGCGGCGCTCCAGGCCGCTCTCGGGACCAAAGGGCTGCTGCTGGTGCTCGACAACTTCGAGCAGGTGGTCGAAGCCGGGCCGCGGCTGGCCGACCTGCTCCGGGCCTGCCCGGGCCTCACGGCGCTGGTGACCAGCCGCGCCCTCCTCCGCATCGGCGGCGAGCACGCGGCGCCGGTGCCGCCGCTGTCGCTGCCGGGGCGGGACGGCGAGGAGGCGAGAAGTCGAGAAGACCGCGACGTCCTCCCCGACGCCGCGCCGGACCGCCTTCTCGCCGCGTCGGAGGCGGTCCGGCTCTTCGTGGAGCGGACGCGCGAGGTGCGGCCGGAGTTCGCGCTGACCGAGGCGAACGCCGCCGCCGTCGCCGAGGTCTGCCGGCGGCTGGACGGGCTGCCGCTGGCGATCGAGCTGGCCGCCGTGCGCGGGCAGCTTTTCCCGCCGGCAGCGCTGCTGGCGAGGCTAGATCCTCGCCTGCCGCAGCTTGGCCAAGGGCCGCGCGACCTGCCGGAGCGACTTCGGACGGTGCGCGACGCGATCGCCTGGTCCTACGATCTCCTCATGCCCGAGGAGCAGGCGGTCTTCCGGTGCCTCGGCGCCTTCGTCGGCGGCTGCACCCTGGAGGCGGCCGAGGCCGTCTGCGGGTTCCCCCAGGTGCCGAACGTGGTGGCCTGCGTTGAGTCGCTGGCGCGCCAGAGCCTCCTCCGGGTCGTGAACCGCCCCGACGGCGCCACCCCGACCCCCGACTTCCTCCAGGGGATGCCCTTCGGCCCGGACAACCCGCCCAACGCCGCCCTCGTCTTGGAGGCCGCCCCCGGCGACACCGACGTCGTCGTGCTGGAGCTGACCGACCCGGCGTACGACGAGGCGACCCACACTGCCACCTACGCCGCGAAGGTGCTTTCCGACTACCAGAAGCTGGGGATCGCCTTCCAGGAGGAGCCGAAGGGTGCGAGCGAGGGGCACGCCTCGTTCGGCGCGGCCTCCCTCTTCATCGACGACTGCCCCGACCTCACCAAATGCGCCACCCTCGACATATGAAACCCAAACTTTGGAATTCCCGGCGGCCCGATCGGCACGTGCTGGAGAAACGCCCTTTGCGTCCCCTGCGATGGGCGATCCATCCACGACATCGAGGACCTCTGCAACAATTACTCTCCCCAGTGTAACGACATCTGCACCCTTAGTTGGTGAGGCCAACCGCCGCGGGCCGCACCACCGCGCGCGTCGGCCCGCGCGGCGCCGGCGGCGGGTCGCCGATCGCCGAAGAGCCGAAAAGGAGTTCCCCGATGGACGCCACCCCCTTCGACCGCGTCGCCAAGCGCGTTGCCGCCTGCCGCTCGCGCCACCGCGCCCTGGCCGAGGCCGCCGCGGGGCTCGCCCCCGCCGCCACCGCCCAGGAGGCCACCCCCGCCCCGGCCGGGCAAGCCGGGGAGAAGGTCCAGTTCCTCTTCGTCCAGTCGTTCCGGTCCGGTTCGATCGCCCCGAAGGCGGGCACGGACGGCGCCTACACGCTGACCCTGGAGCACGGCCTCGGCCAGACGATCTACTTCTCCGACCGCCCGGAGCGGGTCGTCGGCGCCGACCCGACCCCCCAGTTCCTCAAGGGGTTCGGCTTCCAGCAGCAGTTTCAGAAGCGCCTTTGAACACAAAACAAGTAGCGCGTCCCTGCGGTGGACCATCTGAAATCTGGTCCTGGCAAACGAATAGCAATTCGCCACATCCGAGGGTCGGGGTCGCCGAAGGAAGCGTAGCCGAACTTCGAGATCTGGTAGTTCGCCTCAAATACGGGGCGGCCCCATCCAGCGCTCAACTTGGAGGTGCCGGCATCGCTTTCTCGGCTGCATCAGTAGCCACGCATCAACCGAGTGGGGTGAAGAATAGAGCCCGCCGCGAGGCGGCTCGCGATCACACGGCGATCTCACGGACGGGGTAGCATGAGCCGGTACGAGACGGCATGGGATGAGATCGACTCGGACAAAACCCCGCACGAGCAGGCACGAAACGAAACGGGAGGGAGTGGATCGGCACACCCCCTCCCGAACGACATCTACTCGCACCTGACGACGGACATGCAGCGCGATGCGGCCGATCGACTCGACGCTTTGCTCAGCGATTCGGGCGATTAGGCGACTCGCCGCGCATCTGGTTAGCCCGAGGCTCTGGCCGGTAGCGCGAGGGGGCCACCGGAAACTGACAACACGGGAGGAGCGAAGGCGAGTGGCAGTCGCGTTTGCTTCTGGTGGTTCCGCGGCGCCCAGGACCAACAATAACAGCGTTATGGTCTCATCACCCCTCCACATCGGATTGACCGCTCGTTCCCGCTGATCAGAACACCGAATTTGCGTAACCGTCCATCTGCGCCGATCTCACACAACGGCTGCAATCCCCTTGCCCCTCGAAGCGTCTCCAGCACACCCAAATCGAGCAAAGCATGCTAACCGCGAGACACGCGGATTTGAAATCGCCGGCTGTGCTCGCCGGCGAGGATACCAACGCACCTGCAGAAATCCCTCCCGATTGGCAAGCGCGCGCGTCAGGTCCGTCGGCATCGCGTTCGGCAACGATCCGACCGTTCCCACACCAGGCGCAAACCCATCAAGCCGCCCGTTCGCCAGTGCGACAAGACTGGTGCCGCCTCTGAGTTGCCGCGTCAAAGCGGTGCCAAGGGTTGTCGCTGTCTCGTTGGACACGGTGAAGACTAGGGTCAGTCCGCCTACGCTCGCGTAAAGCGTCGAGAAGGGCAAGGCATCCTTGCCGAGCGGCGCGCGCACCGTGAACGGACCGGCACAGCCGACCCGCTTCAACCCGTCCGGCAGCTTCGACGGATCCGAGATGGTTTCGGTCAGGCGGAACGTTTGCCCGCCAAACGATGCTGGCTCCGCAAGTTGCGGGGGCGTTCCGTCCTTCGGGAGGGGAACGTATCTTTGGAACCCGTTCTCCGTTTGCAAGAACAGTTCGTCTGGCGCCCCGCTTCCGAGCTGTCGATAGAATGAGTACTGCTTGTCCCCCGAAGTCACCGTCGTCGGTTGCCCGAAGTCATCTCCGCCGAGATCCGGGTCGGCTCCGGCAAAGACGTAGAGATCCGAATCGCCTTTCTTGACCTGCTGGAACGGGGCCGGCGTATCGGCTGGACACGGATCGCCGCGCCGGTCGAGTTGCTCCGGGAGATAGCGGATGACCCCCGACGCCACGTCCTGCGAAACTGGGATGTAGAGCGCGGCAAATGGAGTGTCGGCGCTCTTCGCATAGAGCTTGAAATCGCCGTATGTGCCGATCGGCGTGAGCGTCCCGCGGTCGAGAGGAACGATCCGGTCACGAAGGAAGAAATCGTCTCCGTGGGGAAACTCGCGAGGCGGCTCCTTCGGGGGCGCCGGCGTCTCCGTGGCCGCCGCGGTCGGCTTGGGCTGCGTTGTCCGCGCTCCCCCGCCGGTCGAGAGAACGAATCCCCGTTGGACTGCACCGGATCGGCCCGGGTTGACGGTGCCGATACCGACGATGACCCCGTCGTTCGAGATGTCGTAAGCAGCCTGGATGAGCCATTTCCTCTTGGCCTTGCTCGACAGGAGGTCATTCAGATCGGTGATCTGACCATTTTGCCAGATCGCTCCCTTGTCTCCGTCGTGATCGCACGACGCACCTTCAGCGGGACAGACGAACCCGACGACCACACCGCCATCGTTGATTCTCGATGGTATTCCCCATGTCTTCTTTAGGGTGTGAAGGTCGCTCATCACGTTGCCGACCCAGAGAAAAGGATGCTGTGTTTTGTCATCCTTTGTGAAGGAGGTTCCGACCACCATGCCAGAATTGTTCGTGCCTGTAGCAAGGCTGCCTGTTCCGCCTAACGTCCCAAGGTCAATGGGGGGACCGCCATCGGCCCACATGACCGCGTGCAGATGGCCGCTCTTGTCCTCGGCCGTACCCACGACGTCGCCGGCTTCATTTATGTCGTAAGCGAAACTCCTTATACCGCCGAGTGTGCCAAGATCGCGCATCGTCCCGTCCCACAAGAAGGCGTGATTTACTTCGTCGGCCGTCGTTGACATGCCGACGACCTTTCCCGCGTCGTTGATGGCCCACGCCTCACTGTGGCTGCCTCCGAGGGTTCCAATCTCGTGCAGCGTTCCGTCCCACAAGAAGGCATGAATGGAGCCGTCGGCGACGTTACCCCGGCCGACGGCCTGTCCCTTGTTGTTGATACCGAAAGCTTCGCTGCTGGTGCCGCCCTCGAGGAGTCCCAAGTCAGTCGTTTGGCCGTGCGACCAAAGCACCGCACGCAGCCACAGCGGTTTCCCGTCCGCGTCCTTCAGTCCACATGTGCCAACCACCTGACCCGCGTCGTTGACGGCATTGGCCTGGCTGAAATTACCGCCTTTGAGGGGGCCGAGCGTGGAGATCTTCGCGGTCAACGTTCCGGGCGTCGTCGAAGCTGCGGCTATCGGGGACGCCGGAGTCGGCGTTTCCGTGGGCGCCTGGGTGCTGACGCTGGTCGCGGTAGGCGCCGTCGTTGGGGCTGACGTCGGCGACGGCGCGATCGTCGGGGGTTGCGTCGGGGTCGGCGTTTGAGTAGGAGCGGGAGTCGCCGACGGGGTCGGCGCGGAAACCGGGACGAGATACCATTGACAGATAAGTCCCTCCGGTGGCAGCACGTCGACGGTGGCCGAGTCACCGTCGAGCGGAACCTGCGCCGGAGTTCCGTGTTGGTTGCAGAAGACCACCGATACCTTGTCGGGCGGCGGATCCACGAGTGTGATTTTGTACGGCCCATCAAGAACCTGGGCCCACTCCGCCTGACCCGACGTGTTTTGCCCGGTCGTGCGAGGGAAGAGGTGTGATAGGGTACCCATTTGCAAGGTAAAGTTGAGACCATCGGCTGGGGTGGTGCAGGCCGTAGCGAAGGGAGCAGGGTCGGCGGCCGTGGCGTCTACGTCCGGTGGGCAGGTCCAGGCAATAACCGTCACCGGCGGTTGAGAATTCTGTGCGGATGACGCCCGCGCAACGCCGGGAAACACGACCATCGCCATCAAGGAGGCTACGACCAAGCCGCGCCAACCGCCGAGATGCGCCGAACGATGGCGATGTCGCCGACCAATGCTCACTTCGCACCTCGTCTTTCGTTCTGGAACCACCTGCCTATCCTTCCCCATGGACGCAGGGATCGACGAACGATTGGAGCGATCTGCCGGTTCGCCGATCCCAATGCAGGCACGTGATCGGTCTGACGTCCATTTGAAGAACCCTCCGGTCGTTCACGGGACCGGCGTAGCGGTAGATCGCCGATTCACAACCAGGACATCGACGACGGAACCCGCCCTGACCGTGGCCGTCGCATCGTCTCCCGGGTCGTATCCCTGCGGCGACTGGGCCTCCCGCAGGAAATACGAACCCGGTCCAATCACGAAAACCACCGTTCCGTCGATCGCTCCGTCTTCGTTATCGCAGGCCCCGCCGCGATACGTCCCCGCCTCGCCGTTGCCCGCGTCGTCGTAGATCTCGTAACAGGCGCCAGCCAGGCCGGTTCCGTCGTCGGCGGTCGTGTGCACCCTGATCGTACCGGAGCTGGTTTCCGGGGATCTGGCGGAGGCGACGATGTACGTGATGCCGGCTACGACCACGTCGGGCTGTTCCTGGACCAAGTCGCTGCCGCTCTTGCCGGCGACGATCAGCCGGGCGCCGAGCGCGTTGGCGTAGGCGACCTGGGCATCCCGCCAGGCCGTCTCCAGTTGGTTGCCCGGGAGGCTGACGTCGAATCCCAGGTCCCGACCGTGGGTGAGGACCAGCGCCGGAACGCCGGCGGGTGGGGCGGCCTCATCTGCCATTTGCAGGCTCGAGAGTTGATCGACGTGCTCGTAGCCGTCGACGCCCAAGAGCCGCTGGCTCTCCGGCGTATCGTCCTTCACCAGACTCCGGAACTGCTCGACAAACCCAGGCGGGATGGCGTCGACGAACACGACGCCGCCGACGTCGTCGGGGAAACGGTCGGCGTACAGCCGGACGATCGCACCGCCCCAGGACGCGCCGACGAAGACGCACGGGCACTTGATGCCGGCTGCGGTGAGCAGGGCATGCAGATCGTTCACGCTGTTCTCGATCGTTCGTGGACCTTCCGGGGCGGGATCGCTCTTGCCGAGGAACGCGCGATCGTAGCTGCAGGTGCGGGCGACCCTGGCGATGTCCGGCTGCACCACCGCCCAAGAGTCCGAGGTGAGTCCTGGCCCACCAGCCTCGAGAAGAACCGTCGGCTCCCCCGATCCTGTGCAATTCAAGAAAAGGGACCGTCCTCCGATGTCGACGCGCCCCTCGAAATCGCCCGACGCCGGACCCGGTGATGTTTCGGCTTCGGGGCGCGGCGTCGCGGGACCCGTGGGTCCGCCGATCGGAGTATTTTCGATGATGACGTCTTGCGTCTCTCCCGCCTCGATTTGTCTCGGCGTCCCGGTAGTCGGGAGGTCGTAGCCGGTCGGCGCGACGGTCTCGACCAAGACGTAGGCACCGACCGGCACGGCGAGGACGATCGTCCCGTCGCGCGCTCCATCGTCTTTGTCGCAGTGCCCATCGCGGAAGGCGCCGGGGGTGCTGTTGCCCGCGTCCGCATAGATCTCGACACAGGCGTCCGGCAACGGCGTTCCGTCCGCGGCCATGATATGCACCCAAAAGGTGCCGTCCGTCGAGGCTGCCAGACTGCTGCTCGACCCGAAGGTCGCGAGAACGATGGCGAGCGCCACACCGCGGATCATCGTCATTCCTTCTCTGGCGCACCAGATTGGACCATTGGCAGGCCACCCAATCCGCTGAGGGAACCGGCGGGGATAGCGAGACATTGCGACGGTCGTTCCGGCGACGGTGTAAGGGTCGGAACGATGTCGCTCGCGGTTCGCGAGTGATGGCGTTCCTGCGATTCACGCCCATCTTGCCCAATTCGCGTCCGAATGTCTGTACGCAAATCTAACGACGTCCGACGCGCTTGAATCGCGTACGCTCGCCCGAGACCGAGCTTTGCCCCCGCGCATCCGGTGCGCGGGTGTGGACCGTGGTCGGTGATCGCCCGCCGCCTCGTCGGCACGCGACGCCTCCCGGTGTCCGCATGCGCACGTCTGCGAAACGGGTCGCGACGTGTGCAAGCGATACGGAAAGGCACGTGTGATCACGTGGTCGGAAGTAGAATTGTGCAACATTCCAATCGGTTATGTCTGGCACGTCGCCGTCGGCGCTGCGACCTTCTTGCCGATCGCTTTCGGCTGAGCCGGTCACGAGGATCCATCGCAACCCATCCGAGGCGAGTGAGCCGAAAGACGATCGCCTCGCCGCGCAGTGGAGGTCACCCGTTGGCCTCCACTGCGGAGGGTGGTAGTGGGGCATGAGCCGGTACGTTCGGCCCATCCACCGCGGCGTCGCGACGGTGGGCTTCCTGGTGTTCGTCGTGGTGGGAATCCTCGCGATTCCCCCAAGCTCGGCACCCGATGGTCTGGCGCGGAGTTCCGCTGCCGATCCTTGCGCGCAATTGGGGAGCGGGGAAAGCGCGCCTCAGAACTGGGGCGTGGCCGCCCCGAAGGGCGCCGGAGGCACTTGTCAAGGCGGCGGTCCGAGCGTGACGGGTCCGACCAACTGGGGCGTCTCGCTGTCTCGGAGTGCCCCCGTCGCTCCAACTCCGGGCAGCGCACGGGAGAAGCCGCCCGTGACCCGACATGATCTCGCCCAGGGGCTGGGCGAGGCCGGGCTTCCGTCGTCATCGGTCCCGGTAATCCGGGTGCCGACGGCCGAGGGCGGGCCCGTCCCGGTCATCGAGCTTCCGGGATCCGACGATGCCGACCCGCAGACACCGTCGATCGAAGTCCCCGACGGCGCCGAAACACCGAGCGTTGAACTCCCCGCGACCCCATCCGATGGAGGATCGATCGAACTCCCGCCGACCCCGTCCGGTACAGCGTCGGTCGAGATCCCCACGGTTCCGACCGAGCCGCCGCAGGTGTCGGCGGTTTCCGCGGTGCTGCTCGATCCGAAGTGGGGCAACGTCCTCCAGTGGTTACCGGATATCCTTGCGGCACAGCAGACGGTCTACACTTCTCCCGCGCCCGAAGGGGTCATCGACTCCGCCACGAACTCCGGCGTCTTGGTACCGACCAACGTGATCATGGCGATCATGATGATCGAGACCCAGGGCGTCATGCCCGACGGCCCGAACCAGGATCAGGCATACGGGTTGCTCCAGGTAACCCCGATGACCCTCGGTGCCTCGCACTTCGATTTTGGGCGGATGGCGAACGATCCTGCCTATTCGATCTATGCCGGTGTGTACGAATTGGCGCTGCGCTACCTCGATTCGGGCAAGCTGCCCTGGGAAAGCGTCATCGTTGGCTACTTCTCGGGGCACTACGTGCCCAACGGCGCCGCGGACGCCTACAACGACGACTTCAACTACCAGCGCATGTTCCTCCAGAACATAGCCGAGCTAGAAGCCGCCGGCGCCCAGGGAGGCCAGTCCGCGGCTCCGCTGCTTGGTACCTCTCGCGCCGTCATCCCGGGTAACTGGTTGGCCGGTCAGGGGACATCGTGGCTCGGACTCTCGGCGATCTGGGGCAACGCGCTCGTCGGCGATCAGACCGCGCCGTTGACGCAAGAGTTCGGACCGACCGACTTCAGCGTGAACGTCCACCCGGAGTGGTACAGCTACGCGCTCGACTACGGCTTCCTCCAGCCCGGCCACACCGGACTCGACATCGGTATCCCCGCGGGGACGCCGCTCTACGCGCCGACGGACGGCGTCGTCGTCTGCGCCGGCAGCGACAACGGCGACGGCGAGGACAGCTGCGCGCTTTTCCTGTCCGACTACGGCGGCGCCAAGTCGGGCCGCCTCCAGCTCAAGCTCCCCAGCGGGGACATGCTGATCCTCGGCCACGTCAACTACGTCTTCCCCGAACCCGGCGACCACGTCAAGCGGGGCGAGGAGATCGGGCTCTCCGGCGGCGAGAACGGCGACCACGTCCACGTCGAGTACCGCACCCCCGACTCCGCGACCGGGTCCGGATGGCGCATCATCGACCCCCGGTTGTCTCCGCTCAACGGCATCCCGGTCACGGGCGCGACCGGGCCGCCGGCGGCGGTGCCGCCGGCGACCACAACACCAGAGCCGCCCCCGGGCCCGACCGAGACGCCGACGGAGACGCCGACCGAAACGGCAATCCCGACCCCGACGCCGACCTCCACCCCGGAAACCCAGACCGAAGCGTCTCCGAGTGCGGAGGACGGAGGGCTGACCATCGTGCCAGATAACCCATCCGGTGAGGGCGGTGAACAAGGGAGCCCGTCGCCCTCGTCCTGACGGTTCGGCGTGCTCGAACGGGCACGAGTGCCCGATTGACCGTGGCGATCCTTCGACTTGGTCGGCAATGCCGGCACGGGGATTTCAACGCTCGGTGCCCGAATCATTCGGGCGCCGGCCAGTGCAAGTGACAGAAGGCGACACGGTGCCATCGCGAGGGGCGGATCGGGTGGGCGAGCAAGCGCGACCGACGAGCGGTAGGGGGCCGCGCGATGAGGTTGGGTTTCGCGCCGGCGGAACCCGGCGCCAGCGCGCCAGCGAGTGCGCAAAGTCGCGCCGGCTTCGTCGGATCGTGCCGTTCTTCGCGATCGCGGTGTGCGTGGTCGGCTTCCTCACCGCGTGCTACGCGGATAACGCCGCCAACGACGCGACCGTCGAGGCACTGGCGACGGCCGGCCTCTTGACGCCATTCGCCCCCGAAACCCCGTCCACGGCGGGCGGCACCACGCCGCCGGCGAATGAACAGTCGGGGCAGGGAACCCCTACGGCAGGTGCCAGGCCCACCCTGGCCGCCAAAGGGAGCCCCGACGCGGCGACGCGTTCGCCAGCCGCGACGGCTCGTACGGGGGCGTCGCCCGCCGCCGTGCCGTCGAAATCGACGACGGCAACATCTCGCGGGTCGCCAGGGGCTTCCCCGGTGACTACCGCCTCCGCGACACGAGTGGTCTCGCCGACCGCGACCGCGTCGAAGGTCGCTTCGTCGACTCCCACGAAGCCGGTCGCTGCTCCGCCAACCATGACTGCCTCGACGGTCCGCGTCGCGCCGCCGCCGGTGATTCCGACGCGGTCCGTCACACAGCCAACCGTCCAGATCCCCGTCACACTCACGCCGAGGTCGACTGCGACGGTGAGCGAAACCCCGTCGCCGACCGAATCGACGACTCCCACGTCGACACCAGGGACCCCGGCCGCCCTCGAAGACCTCGGCAGTCCTGTTGCCGTGGCAGAAACCCCAACCGCAACGCCGACTGAATCGCCCTCGGCAGCGTCGATCGTGCCGACCGACACCGCGACGACAGTGGCGACCGAAACAGCGGCGCCGACGGCATCCGTCACACCCATGCCTCCTACCGAAACGCCGACACCGACTCCCGTACCGCCTACCGAAATCCCGACGCCGAGTCCCGTACCGCCTACTCAAACCCCGGTGCCGACGGCGACGAGTTCGCCGACCGCCACCTTGACGCCAACCCTCATTCCGACGCCGACGGCGACGCCAACCGCGACCCGCACAGCGACGGCGACACCGACGGCGACCTCGACCGGAACGGCGACCGTTACCCCCATTCCGACGGGATCGCTGCTGTTCGTCACGACGGATGCCGACGTTCGAGCCGTCGGTGACGTCTGTTTCCGCATCCAGCAGGGCGGCACCGAGTTCCACGTCTGCGACGGTGCGGTCACGAGCAATTCGAAGAGCGATCTGACGGACAGCCTCCCCGAAGTTGCCGGCGTGCTGCTTGTCGACGATCTACCGGCCGGCACCTACGAGGTAGCGCTCGAACCTACGCCGCCGGAATTCGAGGACTGGCCCGCGCGCACGGTGAAAGTCGAACCGGCGCACCGCACGACCGTCACCGTCGTGCTCACGCGGCCGGCAACCGCTGTCCCGCCGACCAAGACTGCCACAACCACACCAACGGCAACCGCCACCGGCACGCCCACGGCGACCCCGTCAGCAACGGCGTCTCCAACTGTCACCCGAACCGCCACCGGCACACCGACCGCGAGTGCCACCGCCATTCCGGTGCCGCCCACCGTCACCCCGACGCCGACGCCGTCTCTCACCCCGACTCACTTGCCGCCGACGGAGACGGCAACGGCAACGAGTACGCCGACGCCATCGCCCACCGCGACCGCGACGCTCACGCCCACGCCGCCCCCGCAGACCGTGTCTTCGACGTCGTCCCCCACCCCGACTGCGCCGCCGCCGACGGATACGCCAACGGCAACGAACACGCCGACCGCGACGACAACCGCGACGCCGATCCAGGAACCGGGATTCGTGATCGTGTACGTGCGCGACCAGGACAACCAGCCTGTCGCGGGTGCCTGCATCGAGTTGCGCGGCGACGTGAGGACGTATGCGGCGTGCGACAATGATCCTGCCGGTGACCCCGATTCGATCGCTGGTGAAATCGAATTCGACTTCGTGACTTCCGGCGATTACCAGGTCTTCGTCACGAAGCTGCCGGCAGGCTTCGACCAAACGCCGGATCCGGTTCCGGTGTTTGTCACCCCAAAGGGACAGCCCGAGGTTGAAATCAAACTCGGCACGAACTCCAACAGCGGGACGCGGCCAACCTCCACGCAGCGCCCGACGCGAACGCCGCGGCCGACCCGCGGCGAGACGCCCGCGCCGCCAGCCCCGACCGGATCGCCACCCACGGGAGTCCCGGTGTCGCCCACCTCAACCCCGGACGCCACCGCGACGCCGGTCCCGACGACACCGACCGCAACGCCGACCGCGACCGCCAGCGCGACGCCGGCAGGTGCCACTGCCAGGGTCGTCGTGGTCAACCAGGGCCAGCAGCCGGTCGGCGGAGCATGCGTCGAGTTGCGGCAGTTGCCTGCTCGGTACGAGCGATGTGACAACGGCCCCGAGGACGCGGACCCCGCGGACGGCAGCATCGGCTTCACCGGCATCCCGCTCGGCGATTACCTCGCGGTCCTGACCAAAGCGCCGGATGGCTACGCCGCACCGTCCGAACCGCCCTCGATCACCGTTACCGCGGATGGCCAAGCGACGGTGACGATCGAACTCGATGTGGCGAACCAACCGGCCGCGACCGAGTTCCCCACCCCACCGCCCGACGAGGCAGCTACGGCCACGGAAACGCCGGCCTCCGGGCAGGCGCATAACGAAGAAGAGCCGACCGCGACCGAAACAGGGACGACCGAGCAGCCAACTGCGGAGGCGACGGCGACCACGGTGGAGCCGACCGAGCCACCGCAGGAGGAGGCATCGCCGACCCAACCGTCACCGACGGAGGAGTTCCCAACCCAGACCGCAGAACCGGCGCCGACGCCCGAGCCGACGTTCGCGGCCGTTCCGGCTCCGGCCGTGCCGCGGCCCAACGCGGTCGTCGTGGCCGGCGACTTCCAGGATCAACTCGGCTGCGACAACCGCGATTCCGCCTGCGACGCGACCGCGCTGCACGTGAACGCCGACGAGACCTGGACCGGTCACTTCCAGATCAATCCGGGCACCTACGCCTTCACCATTAACGTCCAGACAGACCAGGGCGAAATGGTGCTGGGCGCGGGTGGCCAGCTCCAGCCTGATGCCCCCGACAACAGTGTCGTCGTCTCAGACGATGGGTCCGTCGGCGTCTTCTTCTCGTACGATCGACTGACCGGTCAGATCTTCACGCGGTCGTACAATGCCTGGTTGGAGGTGCAACTCGACGGCGACCCGCAGCGTACGTTCGACGTGCCGCCGTCGCCCGATCCTACGATAGCGTTCGAGGCCTATCTTGACATCGGATCCGACACCCATGAGGCGCAACTGCTGGTCGACGGCACGCCGCAGGGCAATGCGTTCCAATTCGACGGCGGCGAGTCCGGTCGCCTACGGCTCGTCGTCGGCGCCGACTGGACCGTGCAGGCGGCCGACGAGGTGACCCCGGGGCACCTGACGATCCGGCTGACCGACGGCGAGGGCAATCCTGCCAATGGAGCCTGCTTTGCCGTGCTCGATGCGCAAAATGGCCTCGCCGGTCAGGACTGCGATGTCAGCGACGGCGACGACGGCGCGACGACGATCGATTTCCCGCGAGGGATCGCTCCAGGAAACTACACGCTGACCCAATCGCAAGCGGCGGACGACGGGGGGCGGACGCTGGATCGCACGATCACCTTGCCCGACGCGACCGAGACTGGGGTCGATGCCACAATCGGAGAAGGGGGATGACCACCGACCGCCCCTCGCCGGTCGGAATCGCTGCGCGTTGTGGAGCGTGGCGCGGCCGGACTGTCACTTGTCTCGGCAATTGGCGGGATAATCTGGGCCCTCTGCGGCGTTCTGCAATAACGCTCACGGCAATGCCAAGGCCGTGCCAAAGTCGTGGCGTCGCGCCCATCGACGCGGTGGACACGGCGGTCCGCCCTTACCGGCAGAACGCTAGCCGCGACTTTTGCATAGCCCTACGGCTGTGCCCCGACCACAAGTTGTTCTCGCGCCGCTTCGACCACCTCCTGGGTGATCGTCTGCAACTGGTCGATCCGCAAGATCCGTTCGATCTGACCGAACAGCCGCTGGACCAACCGGAATTAGCCGCCGGCATGCGGACCAGCACGCCTCCCTCCGCCAGGGCATCGACATAACCTGGCGGCGGCGGTCCGTCGTAGGGGCGTCCGCCCCCGCTGCGGCCGCCGATGGCCCGCGTTGACAATGCGAGGAGGAGCGCTACGCCGCCCGCGGCGATCGCGTGCGAGAGCGCCTCGCCCGCGGCTCTGAGTTCTTGCTCGCTGGTGGCGTTCACGGCGGCGAAGAAGCGACCGAGGTCGGCCGCAACGTCGATTACGACGCGGCCGACGAAGATGGCACTGATGGTGAGCGACGCGAGCGCGAACGCGTCGGCCACCCAGCCGGCCGGTGTGAGCTGGGCCGCGACGAAGACGACGGCGAACCCGGCCATCATCGCGAGCGGTTGTGGCGTAAGCAGTCCCGCGATTTGGGCGCGGACGTCCGTGGCGAGGTGCTCCGTCGCGAAGTCCAGCGCTCGGAGGGGTTTGTCGGCGGCGTCCATCGCTGCCACGTCGCGGCCGGAGTGAGGCACCGACGTTGCCGACCCCGCGGGACGTGGTCGGCCCGCTCGACCGCATCGATGTCCTGGGTGGCGGGATTGGCTGGACTCGGATCGAGCTGGGCGCCGGCATCGCGCACGCGGCCCCTCGCGTCGGCGGAGAGCGCCTCAATTGCCAATCGCCGCGTTCCCCTGTCCATCTCTGCCAGCGCACGGGCGGCGCCTTGCCAAGCCCGACGTGCGAGGGTGTCGTTGAACACCACGCCCAGGTTGGTTGCTGTCGGTTGCTGCCATTGCAGCAACCGCGCCACCACGGCGTTGCCGACGGTCCGCTGGAGGTGGAGCACCGCCTGCGACCGCTGTGCCGCGTTGACCGGGGGCGGGGCGAGCCGATCGCCGTAGCCGTCGGCGCCGAGGAACATGCGCGGATCCAGCGCCTCCGCGACGAGCGCCGCGACCGGTTCCGCGGCGGTCGTAGCCTGGGAACGAGCCGGATTCGCTGTACGAGCCGTGGGCCGATCCACCGTCGGCCCCGCGTGATCCGTCATCTCCTGGCCCATAGACAAGGCCGGAAAACGCGAATTCAACGGCCTTCGTGGGTTGGTCGGGCAGTCCTGCGCAGTAGAGCATGCGCTAATATGCTACACCAGCCCGCGGGCGGCTGCCGCAATGCCGCGGTCCCGACGGGGACCGCCTTCCTTGATCGCCCCGACACCTTTCCCATGGCGCTCGTCTGTACCCGCATCGACTGTGGCGATCGCTTCCGGGTCGCTCTGGAGTTCCCCGCCACAGCCGACGGCCGATCGATACGCGCCGATCCGGGGGCGCCGCTCGGCACCAAGATCAACAACGGGCGCGCTGCCGCACACCCAGAGCTCTGCCTGACGACCGAACTGTGCGCCGGCTGCTCAACGTCACGGCACCAATGGGCTTCCTCGCCGTCCGCCGCGGCGGGCCGGAAACACTCCCGACCACATCTGGGGAGATTGCTCGCTGAGTGTACACATTTTGAACGACGCGGCCCGCCACATGGTCGGCATATTCTGCTCACGCGGCTGCCTCGTGCAACGGCAAAATCCCGTTGCGGCGTCTGTAAGCGAGCTGCTGCATGGGTAGGCACCAGCCGCCCGTGCATCCGCGGGTGGGAAGTCTGCGCCGTCTCACCCGAAGGTCTGCGCGGATGATTCCTGCCGCAAGCTGCTGGATCCCCGACGACCTCTTGGTCAAGCAGGACAGCGCTCGGGTTCCGGCGTGGTGATAGGAAGGCGGCAAACGTCGTGACGGCTCGGGCGACGCGACCATTACGTCCAGCATCGCGCCCAACGGCGGCGCTCGTGCCGAAAGCGGGTGTTACCGCCGACGCAGACCTCCGGAAGGCGGCCCGCACCCGCTCCCAGAACTCGTACGGACGCCACGACATGTGCCCTCTCGCGATTGTCATCGTCGCGTCGTGTCATGTGCAAACTTCCTTCATGATGCGCTCGGGTGCAGAGCGCGCAAATCAAGCAGCGGTGCTTCTCTCACAACCTCCCGAAGTTTGGACGGTTGATCGTGAGGAAGCCGAACCGACGAGCGGATCGAGGGCGCGCAGGGGCTACGGCTCCGAATGGCGGTGTGCCCGCGCCGAGGTACGTCGATCCCGAAAACCCCGGGCATCGAAGGGGCTGATGCCGACAATCGGGGTCACGACCTGCGATTGAGGAATCGCCGCCGAGCCACGGCACTACCGCGGGCCAACCGGTCTTCGTGGAGGGATTGAGGGAGTGGATAGCCAGCGTTTCGACAATCTCGCCCGTCTTCTTGCCGGAGGGATATCACGGCGCAGAGTTCTCCGGGGCTTGCTCGCTGGTATCGTCCTGGGGCGTGAGGCGATCCCGCACGTCACTGAGGCCATGGTGCCCTCGCGCGACACCTACGATGGCCCCCCCCCTTGTCAATCGGATTCTGATTGTAGTACCGATGGCACAATCGTGTGCTTGGAGAGTGGGTGCTGCCACAAAGAGAATGTTTGTATAGACATTTGCTGCACTGACGGTACTGAGTGTAGCTGCAGCGGCGACGTCTGCACTTGCGATGACTCAACGACGACCACCACCACGACCGAAGCGCCCTGCAGCTGTGTGGAGAAAGCCTGCGGAGACAGCGACGGATGCGGTGGCTTCTGCCAGGGGCCCTGCCCAGACGACGGGCAAACATGCCAGGACGGGCAGTGCGTCTGCGACCCGGAGAGCTGCAGCGGCTGCTGCAGCGGCAGCGCCTGCCTGGCGGGGACGGACCCCGGATTCTGCGGGACGGGCGGCGTTGACTGCTTCGCCTGCGCGAGCGGGCAGCGGTGCCTAGAGGGGGCGTGCGTCTGCGACGCGACCAGCTGCGGCGGCTGCTGCAGCAGCGGCGGCACCTGCCTGGCGGGGACGGACAGCGGCGCCTGCGGGACGGACGGGGAGGACTGCGTCGAATGCACGGGGGTCGACTCGTGCGGCGGTAGCGGCACGGCGGGTGTTTGCGGCTGCACCGAGCTGACCTGCCAACCCGGTCAATGCGGCTTCGTATCTGACGGCTGCGGCGACTTCATCAACTGCGGGGGCTGCACGGGGTTCGACACGTGCGGCGGTGGCGGCACCGACAACATCTGTGGCTGCAAACCGGCGACGAGCTGCCCGGCTGGGAAAGACTGCGGCACGGTGCCGGACGGCTGCGGCGGCATCGTCGCCTGCGGCTCCAACCAGGGCAATTGCCCGGCGGGTCAGTGCCTGCACTGCGTGGACAACACCTGCGTCTCCACCTGCACCGGCGACCAGGTTTGCGGCACGGACACCTGCTGCACGCCGGCGTGCCCCGCGGGGGTGGAGTGCGGGTCGGCCGACGACGGCTGCGGCGGTACCATCGTCTGCGGCGATTGCGCGGCCGACCAATGCCTGGTGTGCGGCGGAGACAGCACGTGTGTCTTCGGCTGCGCCGCGGGCGAGGCTTGCTGTGGTGGCGCCTGCACTGCGTTGGGTACAAACACCGACTGCTCCGATTGCGGCGACGCCTGCGCCGACGGCGAATCGTGCTCGGCCGGCGCCTGCACGGCGGCCGCAACGACCTGCGTGCCCGATCCGGTCGCGACGACCTGCAGCAGTGGCCCGACGGGCAAGCGTTGCGGATCCGTCACCAACAACTGCGGAGATGTCGTCGACTGCGGCAACACCTGCGGCGAGGGCCAAACCTGCGCCGCCGACACCGGCACGTGCCCATGTGGATTCGGCGTCACCTTCAATTTCCCCGGCAACCTGACGTTTTCGAACGGACTCTCGATCGAGAGCTGCACCTTCTCCAGCGGCAAGCAGCAAGAGACGGGCTGCGTCGGCACTTATACCTGCACCGTGCCCGGTGGGCACTCCTTCAGTGTCATCGCCTCCCTCACCGGCCAGACGGCGTTCGCCGGCGGCGTGCGCGCGCTGGCCGCACTGAACGAACTCACCCTCGAAGTCCAGGAGGTCACCGCCTGGGACGTGCCGGGTGTGGCAAAACCGAAGACGCCGACCAATGCGAAGGTCAAGGTGAATGGCAACGCGGTCGACGTCGAAACGGAGGCCGGTACTGCCAGCCTTGAGACCGACCCGCAACTCGAATCGCCCTTCAAGACGGTCACATCCTACAGCGTGGCTCCGGCCGGTCTCCCGAACACCGGCGTTGGCTTGGCTGCCGAACAGACCGGAGGGAGCGGCACCGAGGGCAAGTGGCTCCTGCCGCTGACCATCGCGGCAGCAGGGGCGGCCGCCGTGGCCCGAGGACTGCGCCGGGCCGATCAGGCGAAGGACGCCGAGTAGCGACCTGTGGGGCCGCGCGTGATGGCGAGCGAGACGCCACACGGCGCGGCCCCGCCAGGGGATCACGAACCATCCGGCGAGTCGACAACGGGCAGACTCGGCCGACGCAACGGCGGACTGCGGGCACTCGCCAGCGAGTCTCCAGCGGCTTCTGCAATCATCCCATGGCGTCCGCGTCCGATGCTGCCCCTGTCCCGGTGGGCGCCAGGGAAGTCATCAAGGGATGGCCCGGACGCGCCCACATCGCCACAAAGACAGACCTGTACTGGCGATTCACGGAAGACACCCAGTTCGCCGCCGCCGACGTATTCGACGCCGCGTCCGCGGTTTTGGTGACAGACTCGACGTGACCAATTCGTGACCTTTGCTCACTCGGGTACCTGAAAAATGGCTTGTGTACGCGAGGAATTGGGACGAAGGTTCGAATCCCTTAGTTTCAGCACTGCGTCGGAGAGAGCTCCGCGTGGGCATCCGCACGTGACGACGAGAGACGTTACCCGGTGCCTCAATCGGTGGTCCGCACGGGTATGGAGGCCGATCGGGGGACGGAGCATGAGCCAGCGAAATCCGCCGGGATGGCGGACAACAGCGTTCAGTCCGTTACCGCAAACGATCGGACGTTCGACCACGGGGATCGCCCAGCATCGTTCTGCGCCCTCACGCGCCAGTAATATGTCGCGCCCCTTTGAAGCGGCGTGCGGGGGGTGAACGATCGGTTCGACGTGGTGATCCGCAGGACGTCGATTCGCGGGAAATCCGGGCTGCTCGAGAGCTCGAGCGTGTACGCTGTTGCCCCCGGCGACCGCCCCCAACTGAACGACGGGGTCGTGTCCGAGGTCGAGCTGCCATCGCGCGGGCGCGATGGCGTAGGAGCATGCAAGGTCGCGGCCGGCGTCGGCGTCGGTGTGGACTGCGCGTCGCACAGCCGGGCTGCGCTGTCGGCAACGCCGCCGAAGTCGGCGGTCCAATACCAACCGCTGCTCGAGCTCGCGTTGAAGGCTCGGCCGATGCCGACCGCCTGCAACTGAGGCAAGAGCAAGGTCGCCCTGTGCGTCTCGCTGTTCGTCCATTGGTCAAGGGTGTCAAGCGCCGATGCGCTACCCGAGGCGAGGTTTTCCGCGAGGACGGTGTTAGGGGTGTAGCCGTGGTCAATCACGTTCTGGGTCCACGAGGTCCCGTCCGAGAGTGTGTGGCCGACGTAGTCGTGCGCCGCCATGTCGAGGCTGTGGTGCTCGGCCGCAGCCCCCAGCGTTTGGCTCAGGCTGACCGTCCCGAGTCCCCGGTCCGCGCGGTAGTTGTTGATCAGCCCGAGGAGAGCGCGCTCCTCCGGGTCCGCGCAGTAGTCCGACGTCTCGATGTGGAGGATGCCCCGCAACGACACCGGCGGGCCGGCGGTGGCCAACGATCCGCCACCGGGAAACGCGGCAAGGCAAAGGCCGAGGTTTAGGGCTAAGACGGTGGCCACGAGAGCGAGCGGAGAACGAAGGGACACGGCGGCCTCCGATCACGGCGCCCAGTTCGACGGGCCGAGCCGAGCGGGACAGGACCACGATGCGATCGTAGGACTTCCTGGGCATGCTACACGAACCGACCGGGCTGTCAATTGATTCGAGATGCTTATTCCCACATTTCCTGGCGTTGCGCGTCCGGATGGTGGGGTCGCGCACGCCTTGTCCTGGGCAAGGTGGCGTCGCGATTGCGGACCCCCTACCGCCACCAGTGCTCCGACTGCCCTTGACAGTCTGGTCCCGGTCCTGTAGGGTGCGGTCACTGTTCTCGCTTGTGCGACCGATTCCGCTCGACGCGCGCTGTCCATGGCCGGATGTGGCGCTTCCCGGCTTGACAGCGCTAGGTCCGAAGGCGGTGCCAGTGGGCGGCCGCGCGTCGGGGAGGGCGGACCGGGCCTGGTCCACAGGAGCAGAACGCCGTGGATCACGACCGCTTAGACCGCCTCGCGCGTATCGTAGCAACCGGTTCCTCTCGCCGCGTCGTCCTCAAGGCGGTGATCGGCGCCACGCTCGGCGCGCTCTCACCCTTCGCGGGGTGGCGGCAGGCCGAGGCCGCCAACCGGTGCGATCCGCCCTGCGAGCGGCAGCGCTGCGAGCAGTGCGATCGATCGACCGGTTCCTGCGTCTCGCGGTGCGGCCCCTGCACGACGTGCGACGCGGAGTCGGGGCGCTGCGTTCCGCAATGCGATCGCCAACGATGCGAGCAGTGCGACCGGGCGACGGGCGGCTGCGTCTCGCGGTGCGCCGCCTGCGAGGCCTGCGATGCGGAGTCGGGGCGCTGCGTTCCGCAGTGCGATCGCCAACGATGCGAGGCCTGCGACGGCCAAGGCGGCTGCGCCTCGCAGTGCGCCGCCTGCGAGGCCTGCGACGGCCAAGGCCGCTGCGCCTCGCAGTGCGCCGCACTCTCGGGACCGTGCCATCGCTGCGATCGAGGGAGCGGCGAGTGCGTGTCGGAATGCGGCCCCTGCACCGCTTGCGATCCGGCAACCGGGCAATGCGTCCATCAGTGCGACCCGCGACAGTGCCTGCGCTGCGACCGATCGACCGGAGAATGCGTCTCGGAGTGCGCGCCGTGCCTGGAATGCGACGGGAGTGGACGCTGCGTCCCGGTCGAGTGCCCCGAGGGGTTTGCCTGCTGCGCCGACGCGTGCGTCGACCTTGGTTCCGATCCCGCCAACTGCGGCGACTGCGGGGTGACCTGCCAGGCGGGCACCAGGTGCCACGACGGAACGTGCGGCTGCCCCGCGGGCCAGCGCCCTTGCGGGGAGCAGTGCTGCCGCGGCGACCAAGTCTGCTACCCGGGGGGGCTCTGCTGCGACCAGGAAGCCGCCTGCGGCGCCGTGTGCTGCCAGTCCCCCAGGTTCTGCTCCCCGGACGCGGGCTGCGTTTGTGCGTCGGGGGGCCAGGGGTGCGGCGACGACTGCTGCGCACCGGGGGAGGATTGCACCGCGGAGGGCTGCGGCGCCTGCCCGAGCGAGCGCGCCTGCGGGCCGTTGGGGTGCTGCTTTGAGGGCGAGCTGTGTGTCGGCGAAGATTGCTGCCGAAATGATCTCATCTGCGGCAGCCGCTGCTGCGAGGTAGACGAAATCTGCCTCGCGGAGGGCTGTTGCCCCCCCTCCCTAGCGTGCGGCGACGAGTGCTGCTCGTTCACGGATGTTTGCATCGCAGGTCGATGCTGCGACTTTTTCCGGGCTTGCGGCGACGAGTGCTGCGCACCGGGGGAGGTTTGCACCGCGGAGGGCTGCGGCGCCTGCCCGAGCGAGCGCGCCTGCGGGCCGTTGGGGTGCTGCTTTGAAGGTCTTGTCTGCGTCGGCACAGGGACCGGACGCGATTGCTGCCCCAGTGCCCTCGCCTGCGATGACGTGTGCTGTGCGTTCGGGGAGGTGTGCACGGCCGACGGCTGCGCCCGTCCACCATGCCCGCCTGAGCGCACCTGCGGCGACCAGTGCTGCGATGAGGGATGGTCTTGCGCCAGTGGAGTCTGCTGCCGCAATGACCGCGCCTGCGGCCAAGAGTGCTGCGAGAGCGACGGGCTCTGCACAGCCGAGGGCTGCGCAGCATGCCCCCCGGAGCGGGTTTGCGGGTTCGGATGCTGTGATGAAGGATGGTCGTGTCTCAGCGGACTCTTTCCCGAGTGCTGCCCCACCGACCGGGTCTGCGGCGACCTGTGCTGTGAGTTTGAGCCCGAGGTTTTGTGCGTAGGCGGACAATGCTGTGACCCCGCGCGGGCGTGCGGCGATCGGTGCTGTTTCATTCCATTCGAGTGTGATCCTGAGGACGTGACCTGCGTCTGCCCGTTCCCCTGCGGCGACGAGTGCTGTCTCGAGGGAATCCAAGAATGCACCGCGGACGGCTGCTGCGGCCGGGACCACGTGTGCGGTGACCGCTGCTGTCCGGAGGGGCTCATTTGTGATCTTGGGCTCGGGGCGTGCGTGTGTCCAGATCTCAATATGCCTTGTGGCGACCGGTGCTGCGCGCTCTTGGGGGGAGGGTTCTGCACTGCTGACGGCTGTTGCCCCTTCGACCGGGCGACATGCGGCAACCGGTGCTGTGCAGCTGGCGAGACGTGTGACGGCGGCGTCTGCTGCCCGGCCGGGCTTAGCTGTAGCGAGGTCTGCCTCCCCGACGGGTCCTGCTGCCCGCCTCAGCACGTGTGCGGCGACGGTTGCTGCGCCCCGCCCCGGACTTGCGTCAACGGGGCGTGCGCCTGCCCGGGAGAGCAGGCGTGCGGAACCGACGGCCTGGCGTGCTGCGACCCCCTCTCGGAGCGGTGCGTCGGTAATGCCTGCTGTCCGACCGAGCACGCTTGCCCTGACAATTGCTGCCCGAGCCACACGCGCTGTGTCGACGGGGTCTGCACGTGCCCGAGCGGGCGCCCGGCGTGCGGAGTCGACTACCGGTGCTGTGGCGCGGACGAAGCGTGCGTCGCCGGAGCGTGCTGTCCCAGTCGCGATGTGTGCGGTGACCGCTGCTGCGTCGAGGCGTGCGTCGGCGGTATATGCATGCCCTGCCCCCGCGAGCGGATCTGCATCGGGGGAGGCTGCTGCCACGAAGACGAGACGTGCGTCTCGGAGACCTGCTGCCCCCTCGAGCGGGCCTGCGGCGAGTCCTGCTGCGTTGGCGGGGAGGAGTGCATCGCCGGGGTATGTACCTGCCGGGACGGCGGGGCGTGCGCGGGAGACCCTGTTGGATGCTGTTCGGCCGAGCAGGCATGCGTGCGGGGGGCCTGTTGTCCGACCGATCGGGTCTGCCGAGGCGGTAGCCCGTGCTCTCCGGACGACGGGCGATGCGCCGCCCAAGGGGGCACCTGCCGGACGTGCTGCTGCGACGACTCCTCCTGTACCTGTGACGACGCGCTCTGTGATGGCAACGGCGAGGCCTGCCGGGTGCAAGGCAGTGCCTGCCTCGTCTGCTGCTGCGGCGAGGGCGCTTGCCTTTGCGACGCGGAGCCTTTCTGCTGCAACGAGGGGAGCGTCTGTAAGAACGAGGGCTGCTGCGTCTCCACCGTCGGCTTCGGCACGGTGTGTCCCGGTCTGAGGCGGACCTGATCGGGGGTCAAACTACGCCCAGGTCGTGCAATCGCACAGACGCCGATGCTCGGGAATCGTCGGCTCCCAAGACTGTGCCCTGGCGCTGGGGCTCCCCGAGTTGCAAGCCGAGCGGGTGCTTACGCCTGTCGACGGGCCAGCCACGGTGGCGGGCCGCCCGCCGGCTCCTGGCGGCTCGACCGGGGGCCTCCGAAACCCGGCCCGAAGGGCCAGCCTCGGCCGAGTACCTGTCCACGTTAGATGTGCGCGGTATCCTTGCGGGATCGTCCGTGTTGGTCGGCCCCGGGGGGAGCCTCGCGGTGCCGAAGCCGAAAACGCACCGGGTGGTCCTGAGTGACGCCGAACGCCGGCGCTTGCGCGACTTCACGACGGCCGGGATCGCCTCCGCCCGCCGGCTCCGCCGCGCCCGGATCATGCTGCTGGTCGACGAGGACCGGCTCGACGCCGCGATCGCCGACGCCGTCGGCTGCTGCGTGGCCACCGTCGAGCGTGTGCGCCGCCGGTGTGCGGTCGAGGGCGTGGAGGCGGCGCTGGTCGACCGTCCCCGACCTGGTGCCGTCCCCGTGCTCGACGGCAAAGCCGAAGCGGTCTTGGTGGCGCTGTCCTGCACGGATCCGCCGGGGGAGGAGCGCGAGACCTGGACGGTGCGGTCGGTGGCCGACCGCCTGGTCGGCCTCGACGTCGTCGAGCGGATTTCGGACGAAACCGTGCGCCGCGCGCTCAAGAAAGCGACCTCAAACCTTGGCAGCGCAAGGAGTGGTGCATCGGGGAGGTGAGCGGGGAGTACGTCTGGCGGATGGAGGACGTGCTCGACCTCTACGCCGCGCCCGCCGACCCGGCCCGTCCCTGACCTGGCCACGCTCGCCCAAGCGACCACGGCGTACGCCGATCGCCGCAACGCCGAACACGCCACCGTCCGGTGGCGCTTCACGACCGCCGACGCCCGGACCAAACCCCACCACCTCTATCGAATCCCTCAGCCCACATGATCACCATGGGCAGGTACCAGTTAGGTTACCAATGGAATCTGGCATCGGAGACTGGCTTACGTCTAGCATCGCCAGCGCCGCCGAGGCGTTACGGGTCTCGACTCCCAGCCGATTCCAAATCCGACTGGCCCCCTACCTAGGAGTTCCCCAACGCTTCCCGCACAACTGGGTCCTGCGCTTGATCGATCAATCCCAGGGCTGCGGAGACCGCGTCGTCAATCGACATGCTCCTCCCGACCGCGCTGGCCAGTGCGCTCGCATCCCCGGGCAGTCGCGTCTCGACCAGTCTCCGCTGCCGCTCGTGCA
>DATBFX010000234.1:0-4283 GCA_036558305.1 Thermomicrobiales bacterium
CGGTCAACGACGGCGGCGCGGCCATCGCGACCGCGACTGCCAAGGGTGGCGGCGGTGGCAACTCGTCGGGCAACGGCAGCGGCGGCAACGGCGGAGCCGGTCATGTCTCGGCCCACGCGATCGGCGCGGGCGACCGACCGGTGACGGTCACGGCGTCCGCGAGCGGTGGCAACGGCGGCGCGGGCTCGGGCAGCGTCGGCAAAGGGGGCACCGGCGGCGGTGCGACGATCGACCTGGCGAGCGGCGCCTCGCCCGGTGCCGGCGCGGTCTCGGTCACCGCCACACTAACGGGCGGAAATGGCGGCGTCGGCGTCACCTCGGCCGCGAACGGCGACGGGGCCGACGCAAACCTGCAGGACGCGGTCACCGGCTCGACCCACGGTCTGCTGAGCCTCATGCAGGCCGCGGTTGGCGGGAACGCCGGGCTCCTGGGCAGTGGGACCGGTAGGGGTGGCAACGCCTCGTTTTTTTTGCGGTTCCAGGACGCGTCTGTTGCGACGTTGATCGTTACGGCCAACGCGACCGGTGGGACGGCGCTGGCTGTCGGCACGCCCGGCAGCGCGACCTCGGTTGCGCAGGCGGTTGGGGCACAGACCGTCAACGCGATCGCCAATTCGACCAGCCCTGGCGCGGGGGCCGATGCCTCGGCATCGGCGCAATCGTCCGCGGGGCCCGCGTCGGCGGACGCGATCGCGTCGGGCGTCGCGGCCCGGTCGAGCGCCACGGCACAGAGCGCGTTCCGCTTCGTTATGTCGGGCCAGTCGGTTGCCAACCTGCCCGCAGGCGTCCGCGGCCTGGCGCGAGCTCGCGTGGCGGTCGGCCAGGGCGTCGTCCAGCTCGGGGAGCTTGCCGCGAACCAGAACGCCGCGGTGACGACGGCGTCGCCCCGCAACGTGGACGCGCTGCTGACGCTCGCGGACAACCCGAACGTGCGGGGAACGCTCAACATCGGCGGCGAGGGCTCGGGCCCACGATCCGACATACTCGCCATCGCCACCCTGGGCGGCGGCCAATCCGCGACCGCGACGGCATCGTCCCAGACGTTCTCCGCCTCGACATCGTTCAGCGTGGACCCGTCCAAGCTCTCGTCCGCACAGGACCTGATGCTCGGGCTCCTTCACCCGCAGGTGGCCAACGCCGGGTTCGATACGCTGCGGTTCCGCGTCCTGGCGGGCGCGGCGACCCTGGTCGACCAGACGTTCGACTCGGTCGCGGCCGCGTCTGCCTACTTCGACGACCACCTGATTGACCTGGGGAACAACTGGACCGACGGAGGGACGGGTACGGACTCGGTGGTGTTCACCGTGCTGAGCGACGTGACCGCGAGCAGGGCCGACCAGCGGTTCTTCGCGAGCTTGGTGCTGGCCAACGCGACCCACGGCGCCGGTGGCCTGCCTGCCGACGCGGATCACGACGGGCGGGTCGGCTTCGCGGACTTCCAGCGGCTCGAACTGAGCTTCGGCAGTCCCGGCGACTTCTCGCAGGGCGACTTCGACGGCAGTGGGATGGTGGACGTGGACGACTTCCGCGTGTTCTACCGTTACGTTGGCCAGACGGCCGACCCGCTCAGCGCCGCACAGATGGATCAGGTGAACGCGTTCGCCAGCGCGAACGGGGTCGCCGAGGTGCCCGAGCCCGGGGCGATCGCCCCGTTGTTGGCCGGCTGTGTGGTCGGCGTTCTGGGGCGTCGCCGCCGTCGTGAGTCCGCCGTCAACGTGCCGGCCCGGACGTGACCACCCTGACCCGCGACCAGCTTGTCGCTCGACTCGTCGGTGGTCATTATCTGGAGGTGCGGCCCGACGGCACGGCCTTGGTCATGCTGAGGGACGAGCGCGTGCCGCGGGTGTTCCTGGCCGGCGCCGGACTGGTGGGCGATCAGCGACAAGGGCCCCGCACAGATGTGCGCAACGACTTCTTTCAGCAGATCATCAACCATTTCGCCAGCCGTCCCGTGAGCAAGAGCGTACGAGGATGGCGGTGGAGTCGGTGACCGGGGGGAAAATCCGCGCGAACATCCCTACCACGGCATGTGCGGTTGATTGCGGACCTTTGTTGTTGCTTCCTCTGGCTCGAAGGCTCCAGGAGTCCGACAAACGATTCGCGTCCCGAACGTCCGCCGAACTCGTTCCTTGCGTTTCTTCGTTTTCGATTCCCCATCCCCCAGATGCATCCCACCGATTCTCTCCCAGGGGAGACCCCACAGCGTGCCCTGCTTCGATCTCGTCACGCAACGCCCAACCCGCCGACCCGATAACCCCGCGAAGCCAATGTCGGGTTCGACGGAGCCCAAGAACGATTCAACACGAACAGGAGAAAGTCACATGTCTTTTCTTGGTGATATTGCGAAGGTTGCCGGCGGCGTGATCGGTGGTCCGGTCGGCGGGATTCTGGGCGACGTGGCCGGCAAGCTCGGCGACGTGGCCGGCGGCGCGGCAGGCAACATCCTGGGCGAGGTGGCCAACGGCCCCCTGAGCCTCCTGGCCAACAGCCCCGACAAGCAGGTCGCCAACCTGTGGAAAGACGTCGCCGGCGTCCTCCGGGGCGGCAACAACAACCGCTGCGGCGACGACATGACCTACACCGGCAGCGACGGGTGTCATTCGAACGGCGGCTCGACGGGCACGACCGACACGAGCAGCGGCGGCGGGATCTTCGATAAGATCTTCGCGATCCTCCAGAAGCTGCAGGATCAGCTCAACACGAAGGTCAAGGATCTGGACGGTCTGGATCCCAACCAGGACAAGGCCGCGCTGGACAAGGGCCTCTTCGAGGTGCAGCAGCTCCAGCAGCAGATGACCCAGCTGACGTCGATGGCGACCAACCTGTCGTCCGCCGACCACAACAGCAAGAAGGGCATCGTCGACAACTTCAACATCCGGTAAGTGCAATCGCCGTACGCGATCGCGCGGAACGCACGCAGGGCAGGCCAACCGAACAGGTTGGCCTGCCCTCTTCAGTTTTGCTCCGGGCGACATGAAGGCGACGGTGCGGTAGGCGCGTCGCGGTCCACAGAATTGATTGATGGTCGCCATTTCCGTCGCTGTCGCTCTCGGTCTGCAGCACCCGCTCCTGTGGCTCGCGCGGCAACATCGTTACCATTTGTCGGGTTGTGCGCGTGGCTCGATATCGGTAATGAACATTTGCAAAATTCGCAGGAATTGTGGCGGTCGGCATCGCAGGACGAGGCCCGTGAATCGTTCGCCGCCTTCACGAAGGGACCGCCCGTCGCGCCGCCGTCCGACCGCCCCGCGCACCGCGGCCGGCGGCCGCGCGCGTCGATGACCCGATCACTCGACCAAGCGAGAGAAGTCGGGAGCCCGGCGTTCGGCGATGGCCCGGTCGAGTTGCCGGCGCGCCTTGAGGACTGCTCGTCCTTGCCGCCGCCCTGCGGGCAACGCCTGCCCGCGCGTCCGGACTTCAATGCGAGTGCATCCAACCGCGGTAGGGCGAACCACCACGGCGGAGGAATTCGCGGGCTTCCCGCACGATTGGTGGTCACGGACCCCGGGGCATTTGGCCGACACAACACGTGGCCCGCCGCGGCGGCGTCGCGCGACGCCGTCGCGCGACGTGCGGGTTCCACACCCACGCGCGGCCCGACGCGGCCGCCATCCATGAAAGGACGGTACCATGTCCACCATCGACGCGACCGGCGGCGCATCGGGCGTCTCCTCCGCCACGTACGCCACGCGCGCCCGCAGGGGTCACCACGTCTCCGGCGGCGGAGGCCCGGACGAGGGTTCACGCCCCGGCCCCGGCGCGCGGCTCGACCAGGCGCTGGAATCCCAGGGCATCACGGGCACCGCGCTGACCGACCTCCGCTCGAAGATCGATGACGCCGTCAAGCAGGCCAAGGCGAACGGCGACGGCTCGACCGACGGCCGCGAGGCGGTGAAGTCGGCGATCGATCAGGTGCTCAAGGAAAACGGCGTCGACGTCGACAAGTTCCAGGCCGCGATGCGCCCGTCGCATGGCGGCGGACCCGGCGGACCGTTTCCGTCCAACGGCTCCGACGGCGACGGGAATGACGACGGCGCCGGTGCCCTGACCAAGACGCTGCAGAGCAAGGGCGTCGACCCGCAGCAGTTCTACCAGGCCCTCTCCAAGGCGATCGCCGAGTCCGACGGCAACGGCGTCGACCTCACCTCGGTCTTCTCCCAGTTCCAACTCGGCTCGAGCGTCGACACCGTGGCCTAGCTGCTACAAGGTCGCGCGAGCGTCCGGTCTTCGTGTGTCGTCGTCCGATCCTGATCGGTCCGGTTGCCGCCAACGCGGTTTCCGGG
>DATBFX010000235.1:0-15876 GCA_036558305.1 Thermomicrobiales bacterium
CTCCTCGAATACCAGAGCATCATCACCGCCTTCGATCGCCTGCCGCCGCAATCGGAGCGCGACCCGGAGCGCCTCGCCGAGCGCCGCCGCGAACAGGTCGTCGCCAAACGCCGGCTTGCCGATCTGGTCGCCTCGTCTCCCCCCATCGCCGGCGCGATCGACGAGACGGTTGCCCTGTTGAGCGGGACGCCGGGCGAACCGCGCAGCTTCGACGGGCTCGACGAACTCCTGGAAGCGCAGTCGTACCGGTTGTCGTTCTGGCGAGTCGCCGCGGAGGAGATCAACTACCGCCGCTTTTTCGCGATCAACGAACTCGCCGCGATCCGGCAGGAGTTGCCGGCGGTCTTCGACGCCACCCACGCGCTCCTCCTCGAGCTAGTCGGCGAGGGCACGATCACCGGTCTCCGGATCGACCATCCGGACGGGCTCTGGGACCCCGCCGGTTACTACCGCCATCTGCAACGGGCGACGTTCCTGGCGCGCTGCCGCGGAGTCCACGCTCGGGCAGCGACCGTCGCCGGCCGCCTGGATTGGGCGACAATCGAACCCGCGCTGGCAACGGAGTGGGACGAGCAGCTGAGCGACCCGGAGAACGGTCAGCGATTTCACGTCGTCGTCGAGAAGATCCTCGAACCGGGGGAGGAATTGCCGCCGCGGTGGCAGGTCGCCGGGACGGTCGGTTACGAATTCGCGCGGGCGACCACCGGTCTCCTCGTCGATCCGGTGAGCAAGCGGGCCTTCGACGACCTCTACGCCCGGTTCACGGGGGAGGAGATCGACTTCCACGGGTTGGTCTACGAGAAGAAGCAGTTGATCATGCGCGTCGCCCTGGCGAGCGAGGTCAACGTTCTGGCCGAGGCGATCAACCGCATCTCCGAACAGAACCGGCACACGCGCGATTTCACCCTCAACAACCTCCGCTTCGCCGTGCGCGAGATCATCGCCTGCTTTCCCGTCTACCGAACCTACGTGGTCTACGACGAGGGTGCGATCCAACCGACCGATCGCCGCTCCATCGAGCGCGCGGTCGCCCTGGCCAAGCGCCGCAATCCTGCTTCCGACCCACTCGTCTTCGACTTCGTCCGCGACGTGCTGTTGCTGCGCGGCCTGGCGCAGTTGAGCGAGGAACAGCGCGACGAGCGCTTCCGCTTCGGCATGAAGTTCCAGCAACTCACCGGACCGGTCATGGCGAAGGGTCTGGAGGACACCGCGCTCTACATCGACAACCGCCTCGTCGCCCTCAACGAGGTCGGCGGCGATCCGACGTCGTTCGGTGTCTCGGTCGACGATTTCCACAAGCAGTGCCTGGAACGGGTGCGGTGCTGGCCGCACGCCATGTTGGCGTCGTCCACCCACGACACGAAACGCGGCGAAGACGTGCGGGCCCGCATCGCCATCCTCTCGGAAATCCCGCGCGAGTGGCGCGCGGCGCTCAACCGCTGGCGGCGGCTGAACCGCAAGCACAAGCGCCGGATCGAGGGCGCCCTGGCACCGAGCGCCAACGACGAGTACCTCCTCTACCAGACGCTGCTCGGCGCCTGGCCGTTTGGCGAGGGGGCGCCCGGTGAGGAGTTCGCGGAGCGCATCGTCGCCTACGCGCTCAAGGCCGCCCGCGAGGCACAGGTCGAAACGAGTTGGATCAATCCCAATTCCCCGTACGAGGACGCCCTGACGGCATTCGTCCGCGCGGTGCTGAACCGCACGGACACGAATCCGTTGCTCGACGACCTCGCGCCGTTGCGCCTCAGGGTCGCGCGGGCGGGTGCCTTCAACGCCCTTTCGCAACTCCTGCTCAAGTTGACGGTGCCGGGTGCACCGGACACCTACCAGGGCAACGAATGCTGGGACGACAGCCTGGTCGATCCCGACAACCGGCGCCCGGTCGACTACCCACTCCGCGCCCGTGCCCTGCGCGCACTCCGCCGCCGGAAGGCCGGTCGCCGCCTGTGCGCCGAGTTGATCGAGACGTGGGAGGACGGTCGGATCAAACTCTACGTGACGCAGCGCGCCTTGGCCTGCCGCCGGGCAAATCCCACGCTCTTCCTGGACGGCGCCTACGAACCACTCGCCGTGACAGGCCCCCGCGCCAACCACGCCGTCGCCTTCGTTAGGCGCCTGGACGAGCACGAGGTGGTCGTCGCGGTACCGCGCCTGACGATCGGTCTGACCAGGGGCGAAGGCGCACCGCTCGGCGACGTCTGGGGTGACACACGATTGGTCCTTCCCGGCACCGCCGCCGACAACCGATATCGTGATGCGTTCAGCGACGAAATCTTGCTGGCACAGGATGCGCATTTGCGGCTGGCCGACGTCTTCGCGGCGTTTCCGGTCGCGTTGTTGGTGCGGATGCCAACCGGCGGAGCCGACAACGGTCTTGGTCTGTAAGTGCAGGTATGCTCGCCGTCACGCGCGGGAGGCCAGTCACCGGTGAGGAAACACGATAACCCAGCGTTGGGGGCGACGGTCACGCCCGAAGGCGTCCTGTTTCGCGTCTGGGCACCGAAGGCAGACCGGGTCGAGGTCGAGGTCGAGCGGCAGGGGGACCGGGAACACCATCCGTTGACCCGCGACGAAGACGGACTCCACTTCGGCCTCCTTCCAGGCATCGCCGCCGGCGCCCGCTATCGGTATCGCCTCGACGGCGGCGACGCCTACCCCGACCCCGCCTCCCGTTTCCAACCGAAGGGAGTTCATGGTCCGACGGAGGTCGTCGATCCGGCGGCATTTGCCTGGACGGACCACGATTGGCCGGGCATCACGATGAACGGGCTCGTGATCTACGAGCTCCACCTCGGCACCTACACACCGGAGGGCACCTTCGCGGCACTGATCGGCGAATTGCCGGAATTGAAGCGACTCGGGGTAACCGCCATCGAGTTGATGCCGGTCGCGGAGTTCCCCGGCGACCGGAACTGGGGGTACGACGGCGTCGATCTGTTCGCGCCGAGCCGCGCCTACGGACGACCCGACGATCTGCGCCGGCTGGTCGACGCCGCGCACGGCATCGGGCTCGGCGTCCTCCTCGACGTCGTCTACAACCACTTCGGCCCGGACGGCAACTACCTCCGCCGGTTCAGCGACGGCTACTTCACCGACCGCCACCGCACCCCCTGGGGCGAAGCGATCAACTACGACGGGCCGAACAGCCGATGGGTCCGCGATTTCGTCGTCGCCAACGCCTGCCACTGGATCCGCGAGTACCACCTCGACGGGCTGCGCCTCGACGCGACGGACACCATCCTCGACGACGGCCCGATCCACATCCTCGCCGAACTCTCGGACCGGGTGCGGGCCGCGACGGACCGCAGCATCGTCCTGATCGCCGAGGAAGCACGGAACGACGTGCGAACGATTCGCCCGCGTGCCGACGGTGGCTACGGCATCGACGCCGTCTGGGCCGACGACTTCCACCACGGACTCCACGTCTCCCTGACCGGCGCACGGGAAAACTACTATGCCGATTACTCCGGCAGCATGGAGGAGATCGCGCAGGCCATCGAGCAGGGTTTCACCTACCAGGGGCAGGTGTCACCGACCACCGGCAGCCCACGCGGCACGAGGGTGACCGACGAACCGGCCAGCGCCTTCGTCTTCTGCCTCCAGAACCACGATCAGGTCGGCAACCGGCCGTTCGGCGAGCGGTTGCACCACGAGATCGACGCCGGCCGCTACGCGGTGGCGTCGGCCCTCCTGCTCTTCGCGCCGGAACCGCCGCTCCTCTTCATGGGCCAGGAGTTCGCCGCCTCCACGCCGTTCCTCTACTTCACCGACCACAACGAGGAGCTCGGCCGCCTCGTCACCGAGGGGCGTCGGGGCGAGTTCAGCGGGTTCCGCGCCTTCGCCGACGAGACCATGCGCGCCTCGATCCCCGATCCCCAGGCCGAATCGACCTTCCTCAGCTCGAAACTCAAACTCGACGAACGCCGGACCAACGCGGGAATCTACGCGCTCTACCGGGAGTTCCTCCGGCTGCGGCGGGAGGATCCGGTCCTCACCGCTGCCGATCGCACACGTGTCCACGCCGAGGCGCTCGGTGCCCAGGCACTTGCCGTCCACCGCTGGCAAGGGGAGGAGCATCGCCTGCTGATCGCCAACTTCGGCGCCGCGACAAGCCTCCCGATCGCCGAGACCCCGCTCCTTTGCGATCTCCCGGATGGTCGGTGCCGCCTCGCCCTCTCGACGGCGAACCACCGCTTCGGCGGCACCGGCGAACGCGCCGGAGTTCGCGGTCGGGGACGAACGGCACGCTTCGAGGTTCCGGCGCGCTCGGCGGCGCTCTTCGCGATTGGGGAGTAGTCGCTACCGGATCGGAGAGTCGTATTCTCAGACCGGGGCGAAGAGCGCATCAAGGTCGATGATGACACCCGGTAGCGCGATCAGTTCGACGGTCCCGCCCCGGTGGACGATCTCGCGATATCCGCCGTCGGGTTGCCGTTGCCAGGCGGTGACGGTTCGCTCGAAGGGGTGGACGCGCCAGATCTCGGCGTCACCCCGCTCCTGGTATTCCGCGAGTCTTTCGCCGACATCGTAGCCCCCGGTGGAAGGGGACCAGACCTCGGCGACGAACGGCAGCGGAAGATCGCAGACCTCCAGCGCAAAGGGGCGTTTGAAGAGCCGTCGGAGGGCCTCCAAGGGAACCACCATCACGTCGGGGATGTACGTGTTCTGCTCGCTCCGCCGGACCCGTCCGCTGTCCACGATGACTTCGAATTCGTCTGCGATTACCTGCTACTTGAGTTGCCAGCCGAGTCGTCTCATCGAGTGGTTGTGCCCGACGCTCATCGGCGGCTTCTCCCGGATTTGGCCCCGGTGAAGTTCCAGACGACGTTTCGGATTCTCGAGGGCAAGTTCCTCGTACGTCTTCTGTGCGACGGACATGCGGCCTCCTGGGCACGGTGTACCTTCCATTTGCAAGTGCACCGGGTCGAGGCGTCGCCTATTGCTCAGGCTGGTCGGGGCGCGACTCTGGTTCGCCATCGACCGGCATCTTGGCGACGTCCGCAATCAGGCCGATCAGCGATTGTGTTCTGGCCGCCCCAGCAGCGGTCAGCGCTCCCTCCCACCGGGGATGGACCTGAACCGCATGGCTCCGAAAGTGTGCGACCATGATGCCAACGACCTCGTCGGCCCAGTCACCATCGTCGACGAGACGCAGTCCTACCCACGTGTCGCCGTCCGGTCGCGGATCCCAAACGGCCGGCACCGGTTTCCCATACAAGTGGACGTAGAGATAATCGATTTTGGGATCGTAGGTGACGCCGACCGACTCCAGCGCAGTAGCGTCCAACTGCGGCCACGCCGGCGGCTCCATCGTGCTCGATCGTGGCGCGGTTACGGCCATAGCTGTTCTCCTTCCTGTGTCCGCGCCGTCAGATGTGCGGTCCAGACATCGCCCACCCATCCATCAGCCGTTGGACGATAGATGACCACAACCACGACGCGCAACCGGCCAACCGGGTCACCGTACAGCAATTCGGCCCGGCGGACGCGCCGATCGCGCATGACGAGCGACGGTCGCGCCACCACGGCGCCGATCTCGGACAGGCGATCCGTCATTTCCGCATGGCCGCCAAGGATGTGCTCCCATCCCTCGCCGGTCAACTCGACCGTCCGTCCCCGATAGTCCGTCCACCGTGCAACGATCGGCATCGTGGCGTTCTTTCCTCATCACGAGGCAGGCGAAGAGCGGCCGGCACGGGTAGAGCCCCGCGCCGGCCGCTTCGACGAACGACGATTGCTCGAGGGAAGCCTTCAGTCCGCCGCTTGCGCCGTCACCCCCGATTCGTTGATCGCTCGCCAGACCTTCTCCGCCGTGAAGGGGATGTCCAGGTGCGTGACACCCCACGGTTCGAGGGCGTCGATCACGGCGTTGGCGGCGGTCGGCGTCGAGCCGATCGTCGCGGCTTCGCCGATGCCCTTGGCGCCGAGCGGGTTGATGAAGGTCGGGGTGGTGGTGTGGTGGGTCTCGAAGGCGGGGAAGCCGCCGGCCTTCGGCACCGCGTAGTCGTTGAGAGTGCCCGTCAGCAGTTCGCCGCCGGCGTCGTAGTGCATCTCCTCCCAGAGGACCTGGCCGATACCCTGAGCGAGACCGCCGTGGACCTGACCGGTGACGAGCATCGGGCTGATGATCGTGCCGCAGTCGTCGACCGAGACGTAGCGCAACAGCTTGACATCGCCCGTCTCCGGGAAGACCTCGACCACGGCAACGTGGGTACCGAACGGGAACGTCTCGTCGGCCGGTTTGAAGAACTCGGTGGTCTCCAGCCCGGCGGCGATATCCTCCGGTAGGTCGCCACCGTAGGCGAGTGCGGCGACCTCGGCCAGCGTGACGCCCTCGGTCGGCACGCCCTTGACGCGGTACTTGCCCTCGGCCAACTCGATGTCCTCGACTGCCGCCTCCAGCTTGTGCGCCGCGATCCGCTTCGCCTTCTCCGCGATCTTGTTGAGCGAAAGGACGAGCGCCGCCCCGCCGACGGCGAGACCGCGGCTGCCGCCGGTGCCGTTGCCGTGGGCGGTGTTACCGGTGTCGCCGTGGTGGACGATCACCTTGTCGAAGTCGGCGCCGATGTAGTCGGCGGCGATCTGGGCGAACGTCGTCTCCTGCCCCTGGCCGTGGGGCGAGATGCCCGTGAAGATCGTCACCTCGCCGCCCGGTTCGACCCGCACCGTCGAACTCTCCCACGGACCGAACCCGCAGATCTCGACGTACGAGGCGATCCCGATGCCGAGGTAGCGGCCCTGCTTCCGCAACTCCGCCTGTTCCTTGCGCAACTGCTGGTAGCCGACGAGTTCCAGCGCCTTGTTGAGCGGTTTCTCGTACTCGCCGGTGTCGTAGTGCTCGCCGGAGAGCGTGGTGTAGGGGAACTTGTCCGGTTGGATGAAGTTGACGCGGCGGACGTCGACCGGGTCGAGCCCGCCCTTGTCGGCGATCATGTCGGCGAGGCGTTCGAGATAGTAAGCGGCCTCCGGTCGCCCGGCACCGCGGTAGGCGCCGTTGGCCATCGTGTTCGTGTAGACGCCCTCGACCACGTAGTCGAGATTCGGAACCTCGTACGGTCCCGTCGACATCACCCAGGTGCACCAGGCCAGGTCGAGCGCCTTCGGGTAGGCACCGGAGTCGAGGACGACACGGGCCCGCAACGCCTGGATCTTGCCGTTGGCGTCGGCGCCGACCTCGAAGTCGGCCCACTGGTTGCGACCGTGGTTGGTCGAGAGGAAGTGCTCGCTGCGCGTCTCGATCCACTTGACGGGGCGGTTCAGCGAGTAGGCGAGGGCGCAAACGGCAAAATCCTCGGGATAGGCGCCGAATTTGCAGCCGAACCCACCGCCAACCTCCGGCGCGATGCACCGCACCTGATTCTGGTTGAGCCCGAGCCCGGCCGCGATCTCGTTCCGGTGCCCGTGCGGCGCCTGGGTCGAGGTCCAATAGGTCAGACCACGCGTAATCGGGTCCGGTGCGGCAACGGTCCCCCGCGGTTCCATCGACATCGGGTGGCAGCGCGGCGAGCGGATGCGCACCTCGATCTTGATCGCGGCGTTTGCCAGCGCGCCGTCGACGTCGCCGTGGACGGTCTCCTGGCGGACGCTGATGTTGTTCTTGACGTTGTCGTAGAGCTGGGGCGCGCCGTCTTGCCTCGCGTCGTACGGGTCGATCACCGCGTCGAGCGGCTCGTAGTCGACCTCGACCAGGGCGGCGGCGTCCTCCGCCTGCGCCCGCGTCTCGGCGGCGACCGCGACCACCGTTTCGCCGACGAAACGGACCTTCGCCATCGCGAGCGGTTCGACGTGGGGCACCACGATTCCCTCCGCCTCCGCGATGTCTTCGCCGCCTTCCTCGCCGGTCTCGCCGTACGGAGTGATCGGGTACTTGTCCTTGAGGACGCGCGAGAGGTCGTCGGCCGTCCAGACGGCGACGACGCCCGGCATCGCCTTGGCGGCCGTCGTCTCGATGCCCTTGATCCGGGCGTGGGCATACGGGCTGCGGACGAAGGCGACGTGGACCGTTCCGGCCAACTTGAGATCGTCGACGTAGGTCGAGGAACCGGTGATCAGGCGCGGGTCTTCCTTGCGTTTGACCGTCGCGCCGACGTAGCTGCTCAGCACCATGGCGTCCTTCTCCACTCCTCCGTGCGGACGTGCGGCTCGACCGTGGGCGTTGGGTCGGTGAAACCGCGCCCATTGTATCCGTGCCGGCAGGATGCGGTCGATTGGGCGCGTTGTCAACGCCTTGGTTGGACGAGAGTGATCGATCGCTTCGGGGCACCAGTGGTCCGCATCTGTCCGGACAGGCGCGGCGTGGCACGGCGCGTGGTAAGATGCGATCAGTTCAGCGGAAAGCGCAAGGAAGTCAGCTCAATGAATACGAGCCCCAGGCCCGTCACCGCCGCCCAATTGTTGGCGATGGGCGAAGACGCTCCGTTCGAATTGATCCGCGGGGAGCTGCGTAAGGTGCCACCGACTGATGCCGGGCACTGGCTCGCTTCCGGTGCCTTTGCGACGGAGTTCGCTCTCTATATCCATTGCGGCCATCCGGGCAGAGTCCTGGTAGGCGAGGGAGGCTTTCTCGCCGAACAGAACCCCGATTCGGTCGTCGCACCGGATGTCGCGTTCATGCATGCCGACCGTGTCAAACAGATCGAAAATAGACGCAGGTATTCGGTGATCCCGCCGGACGTCGCGGTCGAGGTGTTGTCACCGTCCAATACGCGCAAAGAGATCGCCGAGAAAGTGAAACTGTATCTCGACAACGGCGTACGACTCGTGTGGGTAGCCGACCCGCTGCGAATGACGATCACTGCCTACACGGCAGATGCCGGCGTTCGTATCTACCACCTCGGTGATGACCTCGATGGGGGCGACGTGCTGCCAGATTTCCTGGTTCCGGTCGCCAAGTTCTTCGAGTAGGATTGGCTCGGGTCGGGCGGGGTCGATACGCGCCGCAGGTGAAGGGCAACCGACATGTCGACGACGACAAAACTCGTCTCGGCCAAAGAACTGGCGGCAATGGGCGATGACGCGCCCTTCGAATTGATCCGCGGGGAGTTGCGGAGAGTGTCGCCAACCAAGGGGTGGCACGGATTCGTGTCAGGACGCTTTACCCGGGAGTTTGTTCTCTATTCAATCGCCATCCTGCCGGGCGAGGTGTTCACGGCGGAAGCGGGGCTCTTTGCCGAGCACGACCCGGATACGGTGATCGCCCCCGATCTTGCCTTCTATCGAGCCGATCGGGTGCCATCGCAAGAGGAATTGGAGGCCGATTTTCTTCGTGTCCCCCCCGATGCGGTCTTGGAGGTTCTTTCGCCCTCGAACAGGCGAGCCGACGTCGAGGAGAAAGTGCTGATCTACCTCGGCGCCGGTGTGCCGCTCGTACTGGTCGCGAATCCCCCGCGCGAAACGGTCTCCGCGCGAACGCCAGACGGCCGCGAGCGGATTTTCGGCATCGAGGACGAACTTGATCTCGACGACGTCCTCCCCGGCTTCCGCGTCCCGGTCGCGAAGTTCTTCCGGCGGTAAACTACTCCTCCGGCTCCGTGTTGTCCGGGATCGGCTCGGTGTCGAGGGCGCCGAACCCCGTGTCGCCGTAGCCGCCGGTGACGCCGGGATCGGTGTCGGCGCCGAGACCGCCGGTTTCGAACGGCTCGATCTCTCGCCCGGTGACGACGGCGATGATGCCGTCGAGGGTGCGCGCGACCGCGCCTTCGCTCTCACTCGTCAATTGGGCGATTTCCCAGACCGGCGAGCCGCTCGCGGCCAGCGTCGCGATCCTGCGCTCGACCGGCGGCAGCGTCTGGATGTAGGCCTGCGCGCTGCTCAAGAGCCGAACGATCTCCTCGGAACCGCGCGACGTTGGTTGCTCATCCTGGTCGTCCATCGTCACCTCTCCTGTCCGACCCGGGCACGCGACCTCCGTTCTAACGGATGGAACGATCGCACATCGGGCGCAAACGCGTCGCGGCGGCACCGAAGCCCGGTGCCGCCGCGAGATGGTTTAACCGTTGGCCGCTAGCGCGGGCCGAATCGCTCGTTGCCCACCGCCGCCGGGCTGCCGGCGCCGTTCCGGGCGGTCCCGGCGGTGCCACTGTCGTCGATCGACAGCCAACCGCGCTTGAGGGCGGTCACCACGGCCTGGGTGCGGTCGTTGACGGCCAATTTGCGCAGGATCGAGGTGACGTGGTTCTTGACCGTCTGGGCGCTGATGCCGAGGGCGTAGCCGATCTCGGCGTTGGTCAGCCCGTCGGACACCTTGCGCAGGATTTCCAACTCGCGGTCGGTCAAGGGGGCAAAGGCGCTGGTCGGGGCCAGGTCGCTGACGGTGGCCGAGCGGAACTGCTCCAGCACCCGCGCCGCCACGTACGGTTTGTCGAGCAACTGCTCGTTGATGACGTATTCGCCGGTGGCCGAGCGCCGGATCAGACCGATCAGCTTTTGCTCGTCGATGTCCTGGCCGCAATAGGCCGAGGCGCCGGCGCGGATGGCCGCGAAGAGCTCGTCGTCGCTCTCCTGCGCCGCCATCACGATCGTGGCGATCGACGGGTAGCGGCGGCGGAATTCGGTGGCGGCGGCGAGCCCGGGGGCATCGGGCAGCGTCGTCCCGACGAGCAGCACGTCCGGCAGGTGCTCGTCGGCGAGACGGTACCCCTCCTCGGCGGTCGCGGCGCTGCCGACGACCTGCATGCTCTGCTCGGACCCGAGGCAGCCGGCCAGACCACGACGGAAGAGCGGCTCACGCTCGACGATCAAGACGCGCACCGTGTCGCTCATCGGTTGAAAATCCTTTCGTTGCTCGGGAGCCACCCCATCCGACCCCGACCGAGTAACCTGGACCATTCGGCACATGACCGCCGGCACGACAATCGACCAACGCCGATGGAACGCCCGCCGCGGGCACCAAGCCCGGACCGATCGGACGACTCGCGCGGGAGCAGGCTCGGCGGGATGTCGCCACGATGGTGGAAGGTGCACCGACTGGTAGCAGTGTACGGTGACCGGGCTACCGGCTCAACCGGACAATAGTCACGTGTCCTAGGATGGACCGTCCGGGTCGGTTGGGGGGGACCTCTGGTGTCAGGCGCTTTGTGCGCCGACGAGATCGGCCATCGTGTAGAGGCCGGGAGACTGCGAGACGACGAACGTTGCGGCGCGCAAAGCACCGAGGGCAAAGGTCCGGCGGCTGAGGGCGCGGTGGACGATCCGGACTTCCTCCCCCTCGTCGGCGAGCAGGATCGTGTGTTCCCCGGCGTTGCCGCCGGCCCGGACGGCATGGATGCCGAACTCGCCGCGCCGCCTGGGCGCGACGCCCTGCCGCCCGTAGACCGCCCGATCGCCGAGCTCCGCGCCCAGGGCACCGGCGATCGCTTCGGCCAGCGCGAGTGCCGTCCCCGAGGGCGCGTCGGCTTTGTGGCGGTGGTGGGTCTCGACGACCTCGACGTCGTAGCCGTCGAGGGCGCGGACGAGCATCGGCAAGATCGCCAGCACCGCGTTGATCCCGAGACTCATGTTGCGCGCGTAGAAGAGCGGAATCGTCTTCGCCGCCTCCCCCAGCGCCGCCAATTGATCGCGCGAAAGTCCGGTGACGCCGCTCACGAACGGTCGCCCCGCCTCCGCGCAGGCGCGCGCGTGAGCGACCGTCGCCTCAGGCGACGTGAAGTCCATCAGGACATCGATCTCCGGCAAAAGGGCGGCAACGATGTCGACGATACGGACATCGGCGCCGACCGCTTCGCGTATGGTCGGCGCCCTCCCCGGCCTGGCGACACCGCCGACCAGCGCGAATGCAGGGTCGGCCAACGCCGCCGCCGCGATCTCGCGCCCCATCCGTCCTCCGATGCCGCCGATGCCGATGCGAATCGCCACTGTCTGCCCTCACCCCCGACCCCTCTCCCTCGAAAGGGAGAGGGGAGGGTCTTCATCAGCGAGCAATCTGAAGGGGCGCACGGCAGTGCGCCCGGCCCGTCAATGCGGCGCCTCGATGTGGCAACCACATCCATTGAAACGCTCCCCTCTCCCTTCCGAGGGAGAGGGGTCGGGGGTGAGGGCTCTTAGTCCGCCGCCATCGCCGCCAGATCCGAAAAACCCCACGCTTGCATCGCCGCTTCCAGCCGTCGACGATTCGCATCCGTCATGTCGGTCAGCGGCAACCGGAGTTCGCCGGAGCAGAGACCGAGCAGACCCGCGGCGGTCTTGACGGCGGTCGGATTGTTCTCGATGAACATCGCGCGGCAGAGGTCGAAGAGGCGGTGGTGGATCGACCGCGCGGCGGCGAAATCGCCGCGGCGGCAGGCGCCGGTCAGCGCGGCGACGGCATCCGGCACGATGTTGGAGACGACGGAAACGACGCCGTGACCGCCGACGCTCATGATCGGCAGCGTCAACGAATCGTCGCCGGAGAGGACGGCGAAGTCGGGTCGCGTCTCGATCGCGATCTGGCTGACCTGATCGAGGTTGCCGCTCGCCTCCTTGATCCCGGCGATCGTCGGGATGGCCGAGAGACGGAGAACGGTTTCCGGCGTCATGTTGACCCCGGTGCGACCGGGAACGTTGTAGAGAATCAGCGGCAACTCGGTCGCCTCGGCAATCGCCGCGTAGTGCCGAAACATCCCCTCCTGCGTCGGCTTGTTGTAGTAGGGGACGACAACAAGCGCACCGGCCGCGCCGGCCGCCTGGGCGTACCGCGTGTGCTCGATCGTGGCGTGGGTGTTGTTGGTGCCGGTGCCGGCGACGACGGGGACGCGGCCGGCCGCCTGATCGAGCACGATCTCGACGACGCGATCGTGCTCGAAGTCGGTCATCGTCACCGATTCGCCGGTGGTGCCGCACGGGATCAGCCCGTCGATGCCGTTGCGAATCTGGAACTCGACCAGACTGCGCAAACCCGCCTCGTCGATCTCGCCGTTGCGAAACGGGGTGATCAGCGCGGTGAAAGCGCCGGTAAAACGTGGGGTGACGGTGGTGGTCGACGTCGTGAACGCGGGCATCTTCGTCTCCTTCTGGAAGGGATTGGCCCCCACCCCCAACCCCTCCCCTACGTAGGGGGAGGGGAGACGCCCCGATGTGCGCGTTCCCCCTCTCCCTCGGAAGGGAGAGGGGGTCAGGGGGGTGAGGGCAAAAACTCCAAGCACGAACAAACCGTCGAGAACACGGCTGCGGCGATTGGGCGCCTCCGGTCGAACGACCGGGGCGCCTAGCGCTTGGAGCGAACGAAGGAGAGCGCAGGAGACGGGAATCTGAGGAGGTGCGAGGTGCGGTACATGGTCACCCTCCGCTGACTCGAAGCCCGTAGCTCGAAGCTCGTAGCCGGCAACGCGGAACGTGACACCTCTTTCGGCGGCGACGGTCACAAAAAACCGCCGCCCCCGACTGGGGACGAGCGGTGTCTTGCCCGTGGTACCACCCCACTTCGCCGCCGTGTAGCCACGACGACGCCCTTTGCCCGCACGGCGCGTCCGAGTGCGCGATGCGGTGACCCGGTAACGGGGGTCCCTTCCGTCGCCGCCTACTGGGTGGGTTTGTCACACCACACCGTTGGGGGCGCGGCTCCGAGGTCTTGTTCGCCGGCCATTCCGGTCCCGCTTCGCAGCGACCGCGGTTCTCTGCCCCGTTCCGGCCAGGTACTCGTCCTCATCTTCGCCGTTTGCGATTCGGTTGTTGTGAAAGAACCTATCATCGCAGCCCTCACCTGTCAATACGTGAACAGACGTTCGCGGCTTGACAGAGCCGGTCGCTCGTCATAGGGTGCCGCGTCGAATTGACGGCCGCGAGCGCACCGGAAACGAGGACCCAAGCGTGGAGATCGGATTCGCCTCCCTGGTCGGCGTCGAGCCGATGCCGTTCGCGGAGTTGGTCAAACGGGCAAGCGACAACGGTCTCCGCGCCATCGAAGTCAACACCGGTCCCGGCTATGCACCGATCGCGGGCGCCTCGTTTGGCGGCCATTTGGACCTCGAGGCGATCGTGCGGGATGGACCCGGTCCGGTTCGGGACGTCCTTGACCGGTACGGCGTCCGCATCGCCTCGTTGGCGCCGATGCTCAATCTCCTCTCGGCGGACGTGACGCTGCGCGAGCAACGCATCGCCTACATGCGCCGCACGATCGACGCCGCCGCCAAACTCGGCGTTCGCACGGTCGTCACCTTTGCCGGTTCCTCGTTCGGTATGCACTTCTACGGCATGCCGGGACTCGGCGACGGCCATGCGTCGAACCGCTCCGGCGACAACATCCGCATCTTCCAGGAGGTCTACGGACCGATCGCCGGCTACGCCGAAGACCGCGGCGTGCGCATCGCCTTCGAGACGGCGGGGCGCGGCGGTCCCGAAGGCAACGTCGCCCACAGCCCGGAACTCTGGGACCGCATGTTCGACGCCGTCCCGTCCTCGGCGCTCGGCCTCAGCTTCGACCCCTCCCACCTCGTCTGGCTCCACATCCCAAACCCGCCCGACGTCGTCCGCGCCTATGGCTCTCGCATCTACCACGTCGACGGCAAGGATTGCGAAATCATCCATGCCCGCCTCTGGCGCCAGGGCATCCTCGGCAGCGCCTGGTGGCGCTATCGCCTGCCCGGACTCGGTACCCTCGATTGGTCCGCCATCTTCTCGGCGCTACGGGACGTCGGCTACGACGACGTCGTCTCGATCGAAAACGAAGACCCGCTCGTACCCGGCTTCGACGGCGTCGTCTGGTCGGCAGAGTACCTGCGACGCTGCCTGCTGCCTGCATAGGCGGCGAGGCGGCGAGGCGGCAGGGCGGCAAGGACGAGAGAGGCGGAGAGACGGGGAGGAGAGAAGGCAAAAGGGGAGGACTCGTCGTTCTTTTCCTTGCCGCCCTGCCGCCTCGCCGCCTCATAAGGAGGAACGGATGAGCACGGTTCGTGTTGGGATCGTCGGTTGCGGGAACATCGCGAAGACGCACGCAACGGCGCTCGCCGCGTTGAGCGAAGGAGAGATCGCGGCGGCATGCGACGTCGACGAGGGGCGGGCACGGGCGTTCGCGGTGCAATTCGGCGCACCAAACGCGTACGGCGACGTCGATGCGATGCTGCGCAGCGGCAACGTCGATGCCATCATCGTCTGCACACCCCACCCGCTCCATGCGCCGGTCGTGGTCGCGGCGGCGGAGGCCGGCGTGCACGTGCTCTGCGAGAAGCCGATCTCGGACAAGCTGTCGGAAGCCGATCGGATGGTGGAGGCCGCCGACCGGGCGGGGATCACGTTCAGCGTGGTGTTCCAGCGGCGGTGGTGGCCGGCGTGCCAGCGGATCCGGCAGGCGATCGATAGCGGCAAGCTGGGTAGGCTCACCGTGGGTGAGAGCGTTTCCAAACTGTGGCGCTCCGAACAGTATTTTGCGGCTGACCCCTGGCGGGGCAAGTGGGCGACCGAGGGCGGCGGCGCCCTGATGAACCAGGCGGTCCACACGGTGGACATGTTCCAGTGGTTCATGGGACCGGCGGTCGAGGTGGTCGGACGGTGGGCGAAACTCCGCACCGGCGATTACATCGACGTCGAGGACACGGCGGTGGCGACGGTCGTCTTCGCCAACCGCGCGCTCGGCACCATCCTGGCCGCGACGACGATCAATCCGGGGTTCGGTTTCCGCGTCACGGTCCACGGCGACAACGGGGCGACGGTCAGCGTTTGGGAAAACCCGGAAGGTCGCCAAGGCGTCAACGATGTCTGGACGGTACCGGGCGAAGAAGGGCAGCGCGCCGAGTGGGAGCAGGAAGACCGGGACAAGCCGGGCTTCCCGTACTTCCACCAACTCCAACTCCAGGACTTCCTGCAAGCAGTGCGGGACAAACGGCCGCCGGCGGTCGCGGGCGCCGAGGGAATCAAATCGCTCGAAATCATCACCGCGATCTACGAATCGTCCCGCACCGGCCAGCC
>DATBFX010000236.1:0-8769 GCA_036558305.1 Thermomicrobiales bacterium
GTGAGTCCGGTGCCCGCACAGTTCGGGCAGTCTGGGTCAGGTCGGTATGTCTCGGTCATACTGAATACAACATACCGTAAACCGGAAACCTTCCCTCTTACGAATCCGATGCGGATAGCTCCATGAGCAGATCCGATTCGGCCTGGGACAACACGCTCCCGGCGGCGGCGACGGCGTCGAAGTCCTCGTCGGACACCTGGAACGTGTCCGCCACCCGATGCGCCGACGACTCCGGCACCAAGATCAGGGCGCAGCGACAGTTGATGATCTCATCCAACGGGGCACGTGGGTCACCCGGGAAGGCGAGTTTCTGGCCGGTCTCCCACTCCTTGAACGACGACCCCGGTTTGCGCACCTTGCCGTGCAGCCTGCGATGCGAAGTCCGCACCTTCGAGTCACCCCGTGAGATCCACACCAGTCGGTGCTTCTCCCCGACCGTCTTGTTCACCGCTTCGATCAGGCTCGCCGGGATCTCGGCGGCACGCGCAGACGGGAACGGCGCGCCTTCGGCCCGGGCCTCGCGGGCTTTGCGGGTGTCGATCACCATCGCCCGGGTCTGGGCACGTTCGGCTGCCCCCCGCCACACGTCCTCGCTCACCCCCATGTTCGTCGGGACGGTCGCGGACAGCCTGGTCGCCGCCGTACGGGCCGCGGCGTGCTGCCACGACGTGTCAGCCCGGAACACTTTGGCGATGTCACGGGCGGTCGCCGCCGGATTGTCCCGTCGGACCCGTTCGGTGACGGTCTGCCAGTGATCCCGTGATTCGTCCAACGCCTGTTCCCAGATGCTCTTGGTGAGTTCCCCGACGATTTCCCCGATGAAGGGCTGCACGATTTCTTCGAGGATCTCTTGCCTCGACCAGCGTTTGCGGAATCCGGTCGGCGGGGCAGGCGGTCGGGGGAACGGCGGTTCCTCTTTGGCGTTGAGCAGTTCATCCAACAGTTCACCGAACAACGGTTCGATGGTGCCGAGGGTGGCTCCCGGTGTCGAGTACCAGTCAGGGAACCCGGTCTTCAGCGATTTCGCCATCGTGTCGGCGGCGCGTACCACCGCGGTCGAAGCGGAGGGAACCGCGGTGAGGGTGCCGGAGATTTCGGCTTGCGCGATGTAGGCCGCGGCGGCTGCGTAGAGAAGCTGCGCTTGCGCTTCGACGGCGTCACGAGCCTGGGCGGCTTCGGCCGCGGTCGCCATTCACCGGCCTCTCGCGTCGTTGTACGCCATGCCGATCACGGTGAGCAGCGAGAACACGGCGACGATCAGCATCAACGCCCCGGCCAGCGCATGTTCGGTGATGACGAGCGTGGTCCCGGCGGCGAGGAAGAACACGCCGAGCATCGCGGTCGCCGTCGGCCCGTTCAAGCGAACACCTCGACCCGTTCATGGCTGCGGGCGTTCAGTTGGGTGACGAAGTGGCGTCCCTCCATCGGCCCGGCGTAGCCGACCGCTCCGGCCCCGCACACACACGAGGCGAGGGTCTGCTGCACCCGCCGCCCGTCCGGCATGATCGCCTCAGCCCACTTCCCGGTGCGCAGCCGGACGACCGGGACGGGACCGAGATCCTCGTACAGCACCCGCCCGGTGCGGGCCTCGTTCCAGGCGAGGCGACACGTGAGGGGAGCGTCCGGCTCAGCCGACTCCGCGATCACCCACATCCGGCCCCGGGGGATGATGCGGATGCCCTGGATCGTGCCGTACCCGGCCCACACGACGAAGATCTCCATCTTGGGGGCCGCGTTCACGACACTGAACGACACGTCTGCTCCTTCCCGTATACCGGGCTAATGGTACTCATTGCGTTCCCGCCGCCAGGCGGCGACCGGCAGTTCCGTCACTGTCGATGTTTGAGGGGTGAGTTTGCCGAACCGGCGCAGCGGGGAGTCGTCCACGAGCAGGGCGCGCAAGGCGTGAACGAGGGCGTCCATCCGGTCCGGGGACCAGCCTGACCCGCGTGCGCCGCCGGGGATTGGAGGTTCCCACTCGGTCATTTGCAACTCCAACTCGGTGAACTGGTCGGCGTGCCGGATCCGGTTCTTGCGGTATGCCATGACGATGGGTTCGGCCCGGCCCGCCTTGGAGCGGCTGGCGGGGATGAGGGCGATGGGCAGCGAGTTCGCTCCGGCTTCGGCTTCGATCACCGAGGCGACCAGTTCGCCTCCGGCGTTCTTCTCCGCGACGATGATCGGCGGCTTCCCGGTGAGGTCGCGTTCGCGTTGCCAGGCGGCGACGACTCGTGCCGCCCACCGTTCGGGTTGCAGGTCGGGTTCGGTGTCGTCCGCGATGACCAGGGCGCGCCGGGACGTGAGTCGTCGTTCCGTCGAGGATCGGCAGGTGACGATGCCGGTGGCGTCACCGCCGGTTGTCAGCCCCGGATCGACCCCGATGACCGACAGGGTGTCTTCGCTGTCGAGCCACGTGGCGTCGAGCACGATGTCGCCGCCCCGCCACAACGCCCCTTCGACCACGTCGAGCAGTTCGCCGTACAACTCTTGGCGTTCGAGCGCGGTCCCCGAATACAGGTCGAACAGGTTGCGGAGGTATTCGGCGGACAGGTGGGCACGGTTGGCGAATGTGGACGCCCCGTGCAGCGACACCTTCGCGGTGGTCTTGCCGAGGTTGATCAGTTCGCGGATCGCGGTCACCCGTTTCGGGGTGGTGGTGACGAAGATCTGCGGGTGCGCGCCGAGCCGGGTGCCGATCCGGGTGTTGTCCCATGCGGTCGCCCCCGAGTCGTCCGGCCGGTGGTTGTGGGCGGCGAGTTCGTCGCTCCATGTCCAGTGGGACTGGGGGCCACGCAACTGGGCGGGTTTCTCCGACGAGAACGTGAGTGCGATGGTGCCGTTGGGCCATTCCAGGCGGCGCAGCGACGGGATGTATTCGGGCACCATGCCTGGTTCTGCGACGGCGATCACCCCGGACTCGCCGCGCACCATCACGTCGCGCACGTCGGCCACGGTGCGGGCGATGAGGTGGCCGATGGAGCCGGGGAGATCCCGGGCTTTCCGGTTGCACCACGACGCCCCGACCCGGGTCTTGCCTGCGCCGCGTCCGGCGACGACGGCGACCGTCGGCGTCGGGTCGTGGTAGGCGGCTAGCTGGTCGGGCCGCAGCCACAGTTCCGGTGATGCCATCTCCGCGAGGGAGAGGTCATCGATGAAGCTGTCCCGTTCGTCTCGTGGGAGCAGACTGATCCGCTCCATCACGGACAGGGTGTCGAGGTTCACGTCACGGGATCGGCAGGTTCATTGTCAGCGTGACGAACGCGATGGCACCTTGGATCGTGAAGGTGAGCGCTGGGCGTCCGAGCCGGTAGAACGACTCGTTCATCTTGTCGTCGGCCCAGTCCAGCAGGATTTGGCCGTCGGCATCCATCGCCGCCGACACGGTGTCCTGTGCCGCCCAGTCGGTCGTGCCGTCGTCGTTGGACACGTCGGAGCATTCGCGGGCGGCGATCACGACGATGTCAGCCATCTGGATCACGTCGCAGTTCCCGCCGAACGGCACTTCCTGTTCGGACACGTTGAGCACCGAGATGGTGGTGCCTTGACAGTCCACCACCACGTCGCCCATCTGGGCGTGGACGGGGTCGGGCAACGCCAATGCGTCGAGTTCCTCCGCGAGCTTCTGGACGAACTCCAACGGGGTCATGCCAGGCGGGCCTCCAACGTCCCGATCCGGTCGAGGGCGTTCCCGAGGGCGGCGGTGAGCAGGGTGACGAGCGACGAGTAGTCCACCTGCTGCGGGTCGATCCGTCCGTCCGGCAGCACGGCGTCCTTGTCTCCGAGCACGGCGTACGGTGCGGCCTCCGCGATGTCGTGGGCGTTCATCATGTCCTCGTCGCTGACGTTGCCCTGCCAGTGGCCGCGGAAGGCGCGGGAGGCGAGCCGCAGCACCCGTTCGGCGGCGTCGCTGATCGGACCGGTCCGTTCCTTCATCCGGTAGTCCGAAGTCGTGTTGTAGAACACCCGGTTCACGTGGGCGTCGTCGTTGTCCTGTTTGCCTGCCGTGATCGACCCGATGGTGACCGGACTCGACTGGGGTGCCCCCCGGTAGAACCGGACGAAGTATTGGCCTGGGGTGTCTCCGGCGTCGAGCCGTCGGAACAGGGTGATCGACGGGACGTTCTTGTCGGCCACCGTGGACTGGAAGGTGCCCTGGTTCGTCATCCGGCAGCCGTCGGAGTTGCCGCCCCAGTTCCCGACGTTGAACTCCAACAGTTTCGCTGGGTTGGCGTGGTCGTTGATCGTCAGCGACCCGGTGAGCGTTCCGCCGGTCTTGTCGAGCTTCAAGTCGGCCACGGCGTTGACGTATTTGGCGGGGGTGGCGGCGTTGGGCTGATCGGTGGGGAACGGGTCCATTGGCAGCAGCAGCCAGTCGGTCATGCGGACGCTGCCGTCGAGCGGGACGTACTTCTTCAACGACGTGTTCATGTCCCCGACGGTGACGGCGTCGTTGGAGTCGTTCCCCTGGTTCGCGTTCGTCAGGCTCAGTCGGCCTGAGATGGTGAGCGCCGAAGCGATGGTTTGGGCCTGGGTGAAGGGGGCACACAGGATCGGCGGGCCGATCTGCTGCCAGTTGCCGCTCGACCCGCCCATCGACATCCACATCGTCGGCAGCGCCGAGCCGGTGACGTTGGTCATCACGCACACCGCACCTTTGGGCGGGTTGAGCCACGTGTTGCGCTGTCCGAGATCTGCGAACCGCATCACGACGGAGTCCGCCACCCCGCCACCCCAGAACGCTTCTGTCGGTGAACCCACGACCGGGGTCCACACCGTTGACCACGGCATCAACTGAACGGTGCCCATCGGCTCACTCCCTTCCCAACCGGTCCAACCAGGCAGAATAGAGTCCGGCGCAGGTCTTCAGCCCGAAACTCGACGCGGCGAACTCGCGCAGATCGGTGCCGTCCGTATACCGGCCCCGGTGCGTGATCGCCCAGTACACGGCTTCGGCCCCGTCTTCGGCCCGGCTGATCCGGCACTCCGGTGGCACCCATTCGGTAAACCCACCCCAGTTCGTCGTGACCGGCCAGACGCCGGACAGCATCGCCTCCGCGAACACGCCGCCCCACGGCTCGATGTACAGGGTCGGCACCAGCGTGCAGGACGCTCCGGCGTACAACTCGGCCCGAGCTTCAGCCCGCACGGTGCCCACATGATGCACGTCGAGGTCGGAAACGTCCAGGTCGCAGCCGTCGTCGGTGACCCAGTACCAGTGGCGGTTGTCGAGTTTGCTGCCCTGCCCGGCGATCACCAACGGCTTTCCCGTATACCGCGCTATTTGGGCGACCTGTTCGACGCCTTTACGGCGGATCGCCCGGCCGATGAACAGCAGATAGCCCTGGTCGTCAGCGGTGTGGAAGTCGTCGGGCCGGTAGAAGTTGGGGATTACGGCGTCGAGCGAGCAGCCGTCGTTGATGCCGTACCGGCCGTAGATGTGGTGCATCCAGGCGAACGACTCGAACACCTTCGCCTTGGTCTTCATCGACACGCCGCTATATCCGACGCACGGCTCGACCCACGTGAGGTGGGGAAGCTCGTGGTACAGGCCGTCGTGGTTCGAGCCGGACATCGTCATCACGATCTGGCCGGGTTCGGCCCAGGCGTGCAACCAGGCCGCGGCCCGATGATTGACCATCCGCCAGTGCGCCGTTTCCGGGTTCCAGTCCAGATTCAGGATCGTCGCCGGGAGGTCGGGGCCGAAGAACTTGGCTTGCTCGATGTCCGACAGCAGCGGCACGTAGTCATCGCAGTCGTTCGTTGGTGTGTCGCCGCCCCACAGAACGGTGACGTGCGCGCCGAGTTCGGTGCGTAGCATCTCCACGAGCCGGACCGCCTTGGCGGTGAACGCGCAGTGAGGGAACTCGATGTCGTTGAACCGGGTGTGCGGAAAGCCGAGCAGGATGAGCTTCATTCCCATGTCGCCTGCTCCACGTCGCTCAACCGGTGCGACAACTCCTGTACGGCGGCGACGACGAGCGGCATCAGCTTCGAGTTGTCGAGTTGTTGCGGCATGATCGCCCCGACCGACGGGGCGCGGAGTTCGTCCACGTCGTGTTCGGTCGCCACGGCGTCCTTCTCGCCGGTCACTGCTTCGGGGACGACTTCGGCTACTTCGTGGGCGATGAACGCGTCCATCCGACGGTCTTCGGGGTCGTCTTTCCATGTGGCCCGGTACGGGTGGAGTCTCATCAGCCGTTCGAGCGCGCCTTGGATCGGGCTGATCACGTTCTTCAACCGGTAGTCCGACGTGGTTCCGTAGTTCGTGGTGTTCGCGGCCGGTGACGTAATCGCCCCGACGGTGTTGTCACCGCGCCGGAAGTGCATCATGTCCGCCCCGTTGGCGTTGCCGCCCGCCGCTTTGTTGGCGATGAAGCACGGCGTGTTCAGCAACTCGTTGGTCATACGGAAATACTGGGCGGTGCGCCAGATGGTGCCGCCGACGTTCGGGTTGGTTTCGGTGGTGATCCCGCCGAGCACGTACGGATCCTTGAACCGGACGAACTCGGACGGGGTGCCGATTCGGACGACCTGACCTGCCGCCGATCCGATGTACACGTCTTCGATGTCGGACACGAGCCGTATTTCGCCGTTCCACCGGCCGACGTACCCGGCTCGCAGCGTTTCGGTCGGGGTCGTGTAGAACGCGATGTAAGGCTGGTTGATGCCCGCCACGTCGGACGACAGCCGGAGCACGTCCTGCTGTCCGGCCCCGGTTATCCGTGCCCGCTGAGTGCCGCACTGCAAGATCGTGTTTCCGGCGACAGCCAAATCGATGTACTGGTTCGACTGCAACGCCATCGTGGAGTTGTTTGCCGGGGCTTGGATCACGAACGCCGCGGACGCTCCGGTGCCGTACGGGAAGATCGCCCCGACCGTCGCGTTGTTCGACTTCCAGTATACGGGACTGTTCGCGCCGCCGGTCCCGTTCAAGTTGAGCGGGCCGGTGAGGGTGCCGCCGGTCAACGGCAGAAAGTTGCCGCCAGCGCCGCCGCTGGCGATGTCGATCCACTGATCGTTGACCTTGACCCGCAGCACACCCATGTCAGGACGAGGTTTCCTCCACGTGGACGGCTGCGCCGTTCGAGCCGACCGCTGGTAGCTGCCCTTGGAGTTCTGCGAGGGTGGCGAGCAGTTCGAGGTTCTCCCGCATCAACTGGCCGATGCGTTGCGCCAGGTTCTCTTTCACGATCTGGTCGCGTTGGGCCTGTCGTAGCAGATCGTCGTAGCTGGGCTGGCCGTCGTTGCTCACGGCGTCGGGACCGGTTCGGGTGGGACTTGGGCGAGCAGGGCTTGCATCGCGGACAGGATGTCTTGGTCGGTGATCACCGATGCTTCCCAGCCGGGACGGCCGATGCCCGCAGCCTGAGCGGATTCGTACTTGGCGTCGAACCCGGGGGCGGCGGCGAGCTTCCAAATGTTCAGTTGCACGTACGACAACGGGTTCGTGGGGCTGGCTGCCGGGATCTCCTTCGACGCCGCGGCGTTGCACCGGTTGATGAAGTCCTGATCCTGGGCCAGTTGGGACTGGGTGGCGTAGCTCATGTGGCTCCTTCTACTCGACGGGCGAGATCCTGAACGGCGGCGACAATGAGCGGGATCAGCCGGGAGGCGTCGAGTTGCTGCGGCTGGATGTCACCGCTTTCGTATACCGCATCCTTCTCCCCGGTGACCGCGTCGGGCACCGCTTCAGCGACCTCATGGGCGAAGAATCCGTCCATCTCGATCTGATTGGGGTCGTCCTTCCACACGATCCGCCGCGGCATCAACCGCATCAGCCGTTGCAGCCCGTCCCAGATTCCGCCGTGGTCGTTCTTCAGCCGGTAGTCGCTCGACGTGTTGTAGAGCACCGCAGCGGTAGTGCCGTTACGGGTAATCGAGCCGATGGTGGTGCCGTTGTTACGCCAGTGAGCGAAGTCATGGCCCGACCCGACCCCGGCCCCGACTTTGTTGAGCGCCAGCATCGGGGTGTTCGTCACGTTGTTGGTGATGCAGGCGTTGCAGCCATCGCTGCTGACGATCTGGAACCCGGTGGCGGCTTGGTCGTTCGCCGTCTTGTTGAGCAGGAACCACGCCCCGCTGAACCGGCCGTTCTCGGTGCCGTTGGCGACGAAGCGGACATCGCCGCTGTTGCTCATCAGCGTCGTCACTCCGGAAGCAATCTCGTTGATGACTCGCAACTCGGAAGCGCCGGGGAATCCGATGTAGCCCGAGCGGGTCTGAGGTGCGGCTCCGTGGTACAGGCTGATGTAGTCGCCGCCGCTGGTGCCGTAGAGGCGCAGCGGGCTGGCCGAGTTCACGGCCGCGTTGGTGTCGTCCCCGATCCACAGGATGCCGTCACGGAACAGTCCGCTGCGCTTGCCGTTGCCGTCAATGGTGACCCCGGTGCTGCCGCCCTGAATGGCGATTTCGGGACCAGCGGTGGTTATCACCAGCCGGTTGGTGGCGTCGGGGCCGATGCTGGCCCGGTTCACCGCCGTGTCGGAATCGAAGCTGATCCGCGGCCCATCCGTGCTGGTGCCGAACAGACGCAGCGGCATCGAGTCGGTTCCCCCGGTCCCGGCGTTGATCCGCCCGGTCATCGTCAACCCGGTGCCGTTGAGCGCCCCGGTCATCGTGTCGCCATCGACGTTGACGTACAGAGTGTCCGCGACGGTCTGGGTCAATACGGCGACCCAGTTGCCGTCGGCGCGCAGGAAGTTCGTCGTACCCCCGCCGGACATCGGGACCGTGCCACGTGCGGTGGCCGTGAAGTCGGTGACTTCGAGG
>DATBFX010000237.1:0-9295 GCA_036558305.1 Thermomicrobiales bacterium
GGGATGCGGACGCGGCGGCAGATCGTGGTCGTGATGGCGTTGAGCGGGGCGCTGGCCGGGCTGGCCGGGATGAGCGAGGTGGCGGGGATCGCGCACCAGTTGCAGCGCAACCTGTCCCCCGGCTACGGCTACACGGCGATCATCGTCGCTTGGCTGGCTCGCCTCGATCCGTTCGGCATCGTCGGCGTTTCCTTCCTGCTGGCCGCCGTGCTCGTCGGCGGCGACCAGCTCCAACTGGCCGTTGGTCTGCCGTCCTCGGTGGCGCCGATGCTCCAGGGGGCGATCCTGTTTTTCTTGCTCGGGGGCGACGTGCTGACGCGATACCGGGTGAGGTGGGTAGGCGGCAAGGCGGCAAGGCGGCAAGGCACCGGGGAGACGCCGGAGGCGGCGGCGGGCGGGTGAGCAAGGCGGCCGATGCGGTGTCCGGAGGGGCACGGTGTCTGGGGCAACTCGCCGTCGCGCCTGGGAATTGACGGCGGCCGACACGGCGGTTGGGTGATCGATCAACCGCTGCATCGAGGGCATACGCACCTCGCTACCGGCGCCCTTCGGGCGGAAGGGGGGTCGCCAGCGGTCCGGGAAACCGGCGGACCCGCCGGGGCAGATTCACTACCTGCCCAGGTCCCCACCGTGCCAGGGGAAGCCGTTTGCGCGTAGAATAGAACACTAGTATCTTCTTGTCAATGGCGCGGTGGTGACGAACAGCGACCCTTACACGAGGGGAGGTGGCGAGGCGTGGAACGATGCTTACGACCACTGAAATGCCATTGGACTGCCCGCATCGGGTTCCCGCGCGGATGTATGATGCGGATGATGTCAATCTCATGGAAGGAGTGCGCGATGGCCGAAAAGACCGTTCCGGTGCTGTCGCTCTGGGCGAAGGGCGCGCCAGCCGATCGGGATGCGCCGTTTCACCCGCTGCCGTGCCACCTAATTGACGTGGCATCGGTGGCCTGGTCGATGTGGGAAACCGTCGTGCCGTCGGCGGTGCGGCGCTGGTTCGCGGGCGGGTTGGGGTTGGACGAGTCGGTGGCAGGCCGGTGGGTCGGGTTGTGGGCGGGCTTGCACGATGTCGGCAAGGCGTCGCCGGCGTTTCAGCGCCGGATGAAAGGGGAGGCGCCGCACGGGACGATCTCCGCTTGCGTGCTGCGCGACTTGTTGACCGAGCCGCCGTTCGGCATGGCGACCGATGCGGCGGAGGTGATCGCGACGGTCGTGGGTGGGCACCACGGGGTATTCCCGCGGAGCGGCGCGGTCGAGAACGTCTCGCCACGGGCGATGGGGCACGGAGCGGTGTGGGCGGCGATGCGCCGCGAGTTGGCGCTCACTCTGGTTCGGGTGCTCGATGTGCCGCCGGGGGCGCCGCGGCGACCGGACAACGCGATGGCGATGTGGCTGGCGGGGTTGGTGTCGGTCGCGGATTGGATCGGTTCGGACGAGGGCTATTTCGCGTTCGCGGCGACCGACCGGGCGGTGGCGATCGCGCTCGACGTCGACGACTACGTGCGGCGTTCGGCGGCGGCGGCCGCGCGGGCGCTGGACAATCTCGGATGGAGCGCGTGGCCGACCGCGACCGCTCCGCGGACATTTGCCGAGCTTTTCCCCAAGATCGACCGGCCGTACCCGGTGCAGACGGAGGTGCGCGATCTGGCAGACCGGCTCGACGGTCCGGCGCTGGTGATCGTGGAGGCGCCGATGGGCGAGGGAAAAACCGAAGCGGCGATGTACCTGGCCGACCGCGGGAATGCCGCGCTCGGCCGGCGCGGTCACTACTTCGCGTTGCCGACCCAGGCGACGAGCAACCAGATGTTCGGGCGGGTACGGGCGTTTCTCGGCGAGCGCTACCCAGCGGAGCTGGTCAATCTCCTGTTGTTGCACGGACAGGCGGCGCTCTCGGCGGAGTTTGCGGTGCTGCGGCAGGAGGGGGCGCGGCTGCTGCGTCCGGAGCGAGTCGATGAAGACCCCGGCGTGGACGTCGAGCGGGCCGGCGTGATGGCGGGAGAGTGGTTCACGCACCGGAAGCGGGGGGTGCTGGCACCGTTCGGGGTGGGGACGATCGATCAGGTATTGCTCGCCGCGCTGCAGACGCGACACGTCTTCGTGCGGTTGTTCGGGTTGGCGCAGAAGACGGTGATCGTCGACGAGGCGCACGCCTACGACGCCTACATGTCGACGCTGTTGGAGCGGTTGCTGGCGTGGCTGGCGGCGCTCGACTGCACGGTGGTGGTGCTGTCGGCGACGTTGCCGCGGGGGCGACGGGAGGCGCTGGTGCGGGCGTTTGCGGAGGGGCGGGGAGAGCCCTCACCCCCGGCCCCTCTCCCGACCGCGGGAGAGGGGAGCACGAACGGCGCGGCGGTGGCGTATCCGCGGGTAACGTGGTGGAGCGAGGGGGAGAGGGGGGGCGTCGGAATTCCGGCGGCGGGGCGGAAGAGGGTAGTGATCGAGCAGTTTCGTGGCGGGGAGGTGGCGGATGAGGAGGCGGACCGGCGGTTGGGCGAGCGGTTGGCGGCGGCGCTGGCGGGAGGCGGGTGCGCGGCGGTGATCTGCAACACGGTGGCGCGAGCGCAACGGGTCTACCGGGCGCTACGGGACGGCGGTCATTTCGCGCCGGAGGAGATCGACCTCCTCCACGCGCGGTTCCTCTACGAGGAGCGCGAGGCGCGGGAGCAGCGGGCGCTGATCCGGTTCGGCAAACCCGGCGGACGCGTTGCGACGGCCGACGGCGAGGTGGAGGTCGCGCGACCGGAGCGCGCGGTGCTGGTGGCGACGCAGGTGATCGAACAGAGTCTGGATTTGGATTTCGACCTGATGGTTACGGACCTGGCGCCGGTCGACCTGGTCTTGCAGCGGGTGGGGCGGCTTCACCGCCACGCCAGGCCCGACCGACCGCGCGGGCTGACCGAGCCGGTGGTTTGGGTTCGCTGGCCGGGAGAGCGGGACGGGGCACCGACGCTCGATCCCGGCGACGCCGCGGTCTACGAACCGCACGTGCTGCTGCGATCGTGGTGGGTGTTGCGCGACCGCATGGCCATCGTCATCCCGGACGACGTCGAGGCGCTGATTGAGGCCGTGTACGACGAATCGGGCGCGAGTCCCGACGACGGGAGTCAACGTTTCCGCCGCGAGTGGGAGGACACCCTGGAGGGGCATCGGGCGGCGGTCGCGGAGGAGCGGGACGAGGCCGAAAAGCGCTGGCTCAAGGCGCCGACGTTCTCAGGGGCAACGTGGCGCCTGATCGGGGAGCCACGGGAGGAGGACGCACCCGATTTCCACAAGGAGTTTCAGGCATTGACGCGTCTTGCCGAGCGATCGGTGGAGATCGTTTGCCTTTATGGGACGCGAGAACGCCCGACGTTCGATCGGTCAGGACTGGATCGGGCGACGGTCCGCGGGATGCCGAGTCTCGAGCAAGCGAAGCGGCTGCTGCGCCGGTCGGTGCGCGTGACTGCCAGGGGCGCGGTCGCGGCTCTGCTCGATGGGGAGGTGCCGGCAGGCTGGCGGAAGAGTGCGCTCCTGCGAAACCATCGGCTCGTCGTGTTGGAAGACGGCGCGACGGCGTTCGTCGGCACATACCGCCTGCGCTTAGATCGCGACACCGGTCTGGAGATCGAGCGGCGAGGGACGGAGGAGAGGGAATGACGGCGAGTTACAACCTGATCGAGGAGGGCTGGATTCCTTGCCTGTGGGAGGACGGGCGGCCCGAGGAGGTGGGGTTGCGGGAGGCACTCGGCGAGGCACAGAGGATTCGGGAAGTCAGCGATCCATCGCCGCTGATCGCGGTGGCATTGCACCGGCTGCTGCTGGCAATCCTCCATCGCACCTTCGGTCCGGCGAACGAGCAGGAGTGGGCGGCCCTGTGGCGTGCAGGCAGATTCGACGGCCGCGCGCTCGATGCGTACTTCGACCGCTGGCGTTCGCGCTTCGATCTGTTCGACGAGCGGTTCCCCTTCTACCAGACGCGGAGCCTCGATCCCGCGTACGGTGGACCCGTCTCGAAGATGCCGCTCTCGGCCGGCAAGAACTCGCCGCTGTTCGATCACGGGACTGACGACGACCGCGGGGTGCTGCCGGCGGCGGAGGCGGCGCGCGAGTTGGTCGCGCTTCAGTCGTTCGCGATCGGCGGGTTCGTTGCCTACGAACGCGAACTGGACCCGAAGCTCTACAAGTCCGCGGACGGTGCGCCGCTTGCCAAGGGCGCGGTGTGCCTGGTCGCGGGACCCGACCTGTTTCGGACGCTGATGCTGAACTTGCATCGCTACAGCCCGAGGGATCACGAGCCGTTTCGATTCCACGGCGACGACCGGCCGGCCTGGGAGCGCGACGAGGAAACACGCGCCGAGGACCGGCAGCCGGCGGGCTACCTCGACTATCTGACCTGGCAGAGCCGCAGGGCTCGGCTCTTGCCGGGCGATGACGGAGGGGCGGCGCCGGTCGTCGCGCGTGCCGTGATCATGAAGGGGAATCAGTTTCCGGAGTCGTGGACGGTCCACGACGGCGAGACGATGATCGCGTTTGCGAAGAACAAGAAACCGGCAAAGGGGCAACAACCGTGGTCGCCGGTTGGCTTCCGGGAGGAGCGTGCCGTCTGGCGCGACAGCCTGGCCCTGATGCAATCGATCGACGACGACTCGGACCGGCCGCGCATCGCGGCCTGGCTGGGAGATCTCGTCGCCTCGGGCGTGCTCGACCGGTCACAGGCGATTCCGATCGACCTGATGGGACTCTGTTCCGATCAAGCTAAGGTGCTCTTTTGGCGGCAGGAGCGGTTGCCGCTCCCGCTCGCCTATCTCGCCGATCGAACGCTGGTCCTGGACGGGCTGAGACCGGCGTTGCGCGTCGGAGAGGAGGTCGTCGAGCGGGTGCTGGATCCGGTTGGGCGATCGCTGGTCAAGTTGCTCCTGGCGCCGATGTCGGACCAGCCGCAGGGACGTCAACCGGAGATCGGCGGGCTCACCGCGTCACTCGGTCTGCGGCGCCGGTATTGGTCGCGGCTCGACGTCGCGTTTCAACGGCTGCTCGTCGATTTGCCGGGTGACAAGGAGCGGTCTTTCGCCGCCGATCCGGATCGGTGGCCGGAGGGCGGCGAGGCGTACCAGGCGTGGCTTCACGACGTCGAGCAAGCGGCCCGACGGGCGTTCGACGAGACGGCGCACGGGGTCGGTACGTCGCCGCGGGCGCTGAAGGCGGTAGCAAGGGCGGAACGGGAGTTCGGGGCGCGGTTGCGCGCGTTGTTGAAGGAAAAGGGGATGAGCAAGGAGGAGCGCAGTGGTTGAGATGGCGGCAAGGTCGAAAGCGGAGGCGTTCGTCGCGCACTTGCGAGAGTTGGCAGGCAACGAGGATCGGGCGGCGCTGGCGGCGCTGCGGCGCGGGCTCGGGAAGGAGCCGGGCGAGGCGCCGGAGATGTTCCCGCACCTGGTGCCCTGGCTGCCGCCGGAACCGCGGCGAGGGGAAGAGGAGGCGTACTACCTGGTGGCGTCGTTGTTCGCGCTCCACCCCACCGCCGGCGCGGGGGGTGAGGTGCCGCGGTGGGCGCGGAACTTCGGTGCATCGATGGCCGCATTGAAACAGAAAGCGGAGAGCGAGGGGCCGGAGCGGCGCTTCGTCGGGCTGCTGACGTGCGACCGGGAGGAGTTGTCGGACCACCTGCGGCGGGCAGTGGCCCTCCTTAAAGGCAACGAGATCGCGGTCGACTGGGAGCAACTGTTGCGGGATGTTCAACGCTGGGATCGGGTGGAGCGGCCGGTCCAACGTGCGTGGGCGAGGGCGTTCTGGGGTGTGCGGGAGGAGGGGGACGCCGGGGAAGGCGACCGTGAAACGGAGGAGGGCGAGGCAGAGACGGGCGACTGAGTCGGGGATCATCGGAGAGCGGAGCGACATCAGTCCGCCGGCGACCGATCGCCGCGCGGTCGTGAGGGAGAGTAAGCGTGTTCGTCGAGGTACACCTGTTGCAGAACTTCGTACCGTCGAATCTGAACCGGGACGACACCGGGTCGCCGAAGGACTGCGAGTTCGGCGGTTACCGCCGGGCGCGCATTTCGAGTCAATGTCTGAAGCGGTCGATCCGCAAAGCGTTCGGGGACGAGCGGTTGGTGGCGGAGGAGCGCCTGGCCAAGCGGACGAAGCGCCTAGTCGACGAGGTGGCCGGTCGGCTCACCGAAGCAAACAGACCCGAAGCCGAAGCGCGGGCGGCGGTCGAGTTGCTGCTCAAGGGCGTGAAGTTGGCGGTGGACGACGAGGGAGAGACGCAATACCTGCTCTTCCTTGGCAACGCGGAGATCGCGGCCATCGCGGAGGTCTGCGCAACGCATTGGGATGCGCTGGCGGCAGCGGCGGCGAGCGAGGCGGCGCCGGAGGAAGCGGGGCGCGGCGGGGCGCGGCGGGCGAAGACGCAGGCGAAGGAGACCGTTCCGCCCGCGGCCCGCCAGGCGCTCGAACGCGTCCTCAACGGCGGGAAGGCCGCCGACCTGGCGCTGTTTGGCCGGATGCTCGCCGATCTGCCGGACAAGAACCTGGACGCGGCTTGCCAGGTGGCGCACGCGATCTCGACCAACCGGGTGAATGTCGAATTCGACTTCTTCACGGCGGTCGACGACTTGAAACCGCGGTCCGAGGACATGGGTGCCGGCATGCTCGGCACCGTCGAGTTCAACTCCGCCTGTTTCTACCGATACGCGAACATCGAACTGGAGCAACTGAAGCGCAACCTGGACGGCGACGAGGAATTGGCGCGGGGGACGGTGGAGGCGTTTGTCCGGGCGTCGATCGCGGCGATCCCGACGGGGAAGCAGAACAGCATGGCGGCGCAGAACCCGCCGTCGCTCGTCCTGGCCGTCGTCCGGCGGACCGGGCTGTGGTCGCTGGCGAACGCGTTCCTGAAACCGGTGGCGCCGCGGGGGGAGCGCGATCTGGTGCAGCTGTCGGTGGCGGCGCTCGACGACTACTGGCGGAAGTTGATGCGGATGTACGGGGAGGACGGGATCGCGGGGGCGTGGGTGGCGCTGCTGGACGACGACGGGGACGACGGTCTGAGCGCGCTGAGACCGGGGAAGGTGGCGAACGTCGGGGCACTGGTGGGGAACGTCGTGGGGGCACTGGCGTTCGACGGCGCGCGGGCGAGGTGAGGCGATGCACACGCTGCTGCTGCGGCTGGCGGGACCGATGCAGGCGTGGGGGACGCAAAGCCGCTACCTGGTGCGGGACACCGGGTTCGAGCCGTCCAAGAGCGGCGTGGTCGGGTTGGTCTGCGCGGCGCTCGGGCGGAGCCGGAACGACGCGGTGGACGATCTGGCGGCGCTGCGGATGGGGGTGCGCGTCGACCGCGAGGGGGTGCTCAAACGGGAATACCATACGGCCGGAGGGAGCCACCGCCGAGGAGAAGCGTACGGCGTGGTCAACGCAAAGGGGGAATTGGGCGGAACCGTCGTCTCGCAACGGTATTACCTGGCGGACGCGGATTTCCTGGTCGGGTTGAGCGGGGACGACCTTGCGTTGCTGCGGTTGGTGGACGGGCGGTTGCGGGCCCCGGTCTGGCAGGTCTTTCTCGGCCGGAAGTCGTTCGTGCCGGGGACGCCGGTGGCGATGGCGGGGAGCGGGATTCGCGAGGGTGTGACGCTGGTCGAGGCGTTGGCGGCGGAGCCGTGGCCGGAGGGGGCGACGCGGTTGCGGATGGTGCTCGAGGCCGACGCCGCCGATGGCGACGCGGTTCGGCACGATCAGCCGTGGGGCGAGGCGTTCGCGCACCGCCGGTTCCTGCCTCGCTACGTGAAGACGGCGTTCCTGGAGCAGGCGACCGGGGCGGCGACCGGAGGGGTGCGAGATGTCTGAACTGTATTTGGCGCGGTTGTTCTTGAACCCGCGTTCGCGTGCGGTCCAGCACGATCTGGCGAACTGTCACGCTCTGCACCAGCGGGTGATGTCGGGATTCCCCGATGGGGAGGCAACCGGCGACGCGCGTGAGCGGTTCGGGGTGCTGTACCGGGTGGACGGCGGGGGGCGATCGGGACGGATCGTGTTGCTTGTCCAGGCACGCATCGAACCGGATTGGGCGCGATTGCCCGCGGGGTACCTGGCCGCGGTGGGGGGCGATCCGGCGAATCCGGAGGTCAAGCCGATCGGCGGCATCTACGAGCGGATTCGGGAAGGGACGGAACTGGCGTTCCGTTTGCGGGCAAACCCGACGAAGCGTGACGCGGTGAGTGGAAAGCGGGTCGAGCTCGCGCGGGAAGAGCAGCAGGTGGGCTGGCTTGAACGCAAGGGCGCCGATGGAGGATTCGTGATCCCCGCGGTCACGGTGCGACCGAGCGGCCAGGAGGGACCCGTCGTCCGCGTCGGACCGGCGGAGGGGGGCGGCAAACAAGTCGGATGGCGGCGGCAGGGTGATGAGGCGTCGAGCCGGTTGACGTTCGGCGCGGTGGTGTTCGAGGGGGTGCTGCGGGTGACCGACGCGGACCGGTTGCGGGCAGCATTGGCGACGGGGATCGGGTCGGGGAAGGCATACGGGTTCGGGTTGTTGTCGGTGGCGCCGGTGAGGGGGTGAGGCGATGGAGGATTTGCACCTGTTGCCGAAAGTTCGGGACAGTTGGAGCTACCTGTACGTAGAGCACGCGAAGATCGACCAGGAGGAGAAGGCGATCGCGCTGGTGGACGTGGGCGGGAAGACGCCGGTGCCGTGCGCGGCGCTGACGCTGCTGATGCTGGGACCGGGGACGAGTATCACGCACGCGGCGATCCGGGCGCTGGCGGACAACGGGTGCCTGGTGGCGTGGACGGGCGAGGAGGGGGTGCGGTTCTACGCGCAGGGGATGGGGGAGACGCGGTCGGCGCGGCGGTTGTTGTGGCAGGCGCAGGTGTGGGCGGACCCGGCGCGGCGGCTGGCGGTGGTGATGCGGATGTACCGGATGCGGTTCGCAGAACCGCTGGATGCCGGGCTGACGCTGCGGCAGATCCGGGGGAAGGAGGGGATTCGGGTGCGGGAGGCGTACGCGCAGGCGAGTCGGGAGACGGGAGTGGTCTGGTCGGGGCGGTCGTACACGCGGCAGCGGTGGGGGGATGCCGATCCGGTGAACCGGGCGTTGTCGTGCGCGAACAGCGCGCTGTACGGGGTGTGTCACGCGGCGATCGTGGCGGCGGGATATGCGCCGGCGCTGGGGTTCATCCATACGGGGAAGATGCTGAGTTTCGTCTACGACGTGGCGGATCTGTACAAGGTGGAGGTGACGATCCCGGCGGCGTTTCGGGCAGCGGCGGAGGGGACGGAGAAGCTGGAGCAGCGGGTGCGGCGATTGTGTCGGGATGC
>DATBFX010000238.1:0-3038 GCA_036558305.1 Thermomicrobiales bacterium
TCGGCGAGTTTACCTCCGGCACGAAAACGTGGAAGGACGCCTCGCCGGCCGGCACCGCCATCGTTGTTTGGTCGAGCACGCGCTCGCCGCTCTGCGCCGAGAGCACGACGCCTTCGCAGGCACGCGGCGATTCGATCCACAGGCGGATCGCCTGCTGCAAACCGCCGTCGCTCCCGCGAAAGAGGGGGACCGCCGTGGCGCGAACGGCGAGATCGCCGGCCAGGAGATCGACGTTCGAGGCCGAGGTGATCAGATCCCGGCGGGTGTCGTCCGGGTTCCAATGGGCGTGCGGTGTGACGCGGCGGGGCATCGGTCTGCATACTCCTTTTTGGGTACGAGCGATCGGCCTCAGGTCTCGAGTCTCAGGTCTCAGGTTTCAAGTTGCAGGAATCGCCGACTTGAGACCTGAGACCTGAGACCTGTAACCACCGCATTACAGCAACGGCAAGCCCTCGATTCCGGCGTCGATCCGGGTGACGTGCCAGCGGCCGAGGTTGGCGGTGAAAAGGTCGGTGCCGCGGAAGGCGCAGTTGGTCGGGTGGCAGAGGGTGTGGGCCTCGGGGTCGTCGATCAGGAGGTCGAGGCGGCCGTCGGGGGTGGCGCGGAAGAGGCGGGACGGTTCGTAGCAGGCGACGTAGAGGTTGCCCTCGACGTCGAAGGCGAGTCCGTCCGGCAGGCGCTCGATGCCCCGGATGAAGACCTCGGCCTCGCCCGCGGAACCGTCGACGAGGATCGGGACGCGAGAGACACGGCGGCCAAACGTCTCGACGACGTAGAGCATGCGGCGGTCGGGCGAGAGGGCCAGGCCGTTGCCGAAGTCGAGGGTGCCGGCATACCAGAGACCGCCGGCGCCGGTGTCGAGGTCGAAGCGCCAGATACCGGGACCGGGGATGCCGAACCCGTGGCTGTCGGAGACGTAGAGGCAGTTGCGGCCGGCGTCGACGACGGGGGAGTTCGGGATCTTGATGGTGTCCTTGCCGTCGCCGGTCGCGAAGCGCTTGAGGACGCGGGTCGCGGGGTCGAGGCGCAGCACCGCTTTCAGACCGAGGTCGCAGGTGTAGAGGCGACCGTGCTGGTCGAAGGCCATACCGAGGGTGAACCCGCCGCTGGTGGCGACGACGTCGATGGCGGAGCCGTCCGGTGCGATCCGGTAGATCTCCCCGCCGTCGCCGCCGCACCAGATCGCCCCGTCGGCGGCCACGGCGATCCCCTCCGGGTGCTTGAGGCGGACCGGGCCGAGGGTGGCGTCGAAGAAGACGGTCGCACGATCGAGCGGGAGGAGCGGGTGCATGGGCGCGGTCCTTTCGACGTCCACGGAGCATGCCCCAACACCGGGGACGGTGCGGGTGCGGTCCCTCATTCTGTGCCGGTCGATGGCGATCGAGCGACACCAGGGACTCCGCCGGGGCGGAGCGCCTCGCCGACCGTGCGGCGCGAGGGATTCGAATCGGCGGCACGATACGGACCCTCCCGGCGGTTGTCAACGGCGCAGAGAACCGATCGGATCGCGGGTACGTAACTCCGCGGATGGCGAGCGGAGGATCGGTGCGATCCTGGAGACCGGCCGTCGGGCGAGTGGCAGACGCCGGTCGTGCGAGAATGGTCCGTGAATCATCAATGCGGTGACCCTTGCGGCGGCGCGCGGAGAGGATTTGGATGAACTGGCGGCGAGGCGGTCTGGTGGCGCTTCTCGGTCTGGTGGGGGCGAGGTGGTACTGGACACGGTTGCTGGCGAGCGCCGAGGCGGGGGCCGCAAGCGACGGAAAGTCCTCGCCCTTGATCGGTCGGTTGCTGACCGGTCTGCGTCAGCGGCGACGCCGGGAGAAGATCGCCGACTCGACCGGTGCCGCGCTGACGGGTGGGGCGCTCCTGACCAGGTCGCTCGTGTTGCGGCGTCTGCTGCGACGACACGTCCTGCAACCGGATGAGCGGCAGGTCGGCATTTTGCTGCCGCCGACCTGTGCCGCGGTCGCCGCCAACGTGGCGCTGACGCTCGACCGGCGGGTGACCGTCAACCTCAACTACACGCTGACGGCCGAGTTGTTGAATTCGTGTCTCAAGCAAGCCGAAATCCGGCACGTCGTGACGAGCCGCCGGTTCATGGAGCGGATGCCGCTGACGCTCGACGCCGAGTTGGTCTACCTGGAGGATTACGCGGAGAAGCCGACGCTCGTCGACAAGGTGGTCGGCGCCTTCCAGGGATACGTACTGCCGATCGGTCTGCTGCAACGGGGGCTGGGAATAGACCGCATCCGGGACGACGAGTTGTTGACCGTCGTCTTCACTTCCGGCAGCACCGGCCAGCCGAAGGGGGCGATGCTGACCTACGGCAACGTCGCCTCGAACGTCGAGGCGGTGGGCGGGGTGCTGCGGGTGCAGCCGCACGACGTCGTGCTCGGGATTCTGCCGTTTTTCCACTCGTTCGGCTACACGATCACGCTCTGGGCCGTGCTGCTGCTCGACGTCGCAACCGTCTACCACACCAACCCGCTGGAGGCGAAGGTCATCGGCAAGCTGATGCGCAAGCGACGCGGCACGATTCTGCTGGCAACGCCGTTGTTCTTGCGGACCTACCTGCGGCGGTGCGAACCGGCGGACCTGGCGACGTTGGAAGCGGTGGTCACGGGCGGCGAAAAACTGCCGATGCACCTGGCCGACGATTTCGAGAAGACCTTCGGCATCCGGCCGGTCGAGGGCTACGGGACGACGGAGACGTCGCCGCTGATCTCGGCCAACATCCCGCCGTCGCGGGCGATCGGCGACCCGACCGCGGTCGTGCGGGAGGGGACGGTCGGGAAACCGGCGCCGGGCGTGCGGGTGAAGGTGACCGATCTCGAGACCGGCGAGGAGGTCGGGGTCGGTGCCCAGGGGATGCTCCACGTCTCCGGGCCGAACGTGATGAAGGGATACCTGGGGCAACCGGAGGCGACGGCGGCGGCGATCCGCGACGGCTGGTACGCGACCGGCGACGTGGTGACGATCGACGCGGAGGGATTCATCACGATCGTCGGCCGGGAGAGCCGGTTCGCCAAGATCGG
>DATBFX010000239.1:0-1531 GCA_036558305.1 Thermomicrobiales bacterium
CGCCGCGACCGGCGCCGACCCCGAGGCCGGCGCCGACTCCTGCTCCGCTCAGCGGGCGTGCTTCGCCGACCAGAGCTGACGGAAGGTGGTGCAGTCCTTGACGCCGCCCGAGGTCCCCATCCGGCCCTTGAATCGGAGGAGGCCGCGAGCGTGGTTGTCGCCGCGGAAGATGCCGACGACCTTGAGGACGCCGCCGTACGAGTTGCTGCCGTGGAACTTGAACTTTCGGGTGCCGTTGTGGCGGAACGCCCTGACGCCGGGGGAGATGTGACCGCTGGTCCGGTACACGTTCCCGTCCGTGCAGGCGACCCGGATCTTCGCGAACTTGAAGCTCGTGATCCTGCCGGCGCCGTTGATCTTGAACTTCATGTTGCCGCCCTTGAAGCCGAGGTTCCCGTTGCCCTCGACCCCGGTGATCCGCCCCGGGTACTGACCGACCAGGATTCCCGCCGACGCGCTCGCCGCGCCGACCAGCATCGCGAGCACGGCAACGACCGCGGTCGCGCGCAAGACCCTCCTCTTCATCTCTGCCTCCATCGTTCGCGCCGCCGCGCTGACGACGGCTGGTTGAAGCCTCCGCTGGACCCGCTGCCATCGGGTCGCTCCGGTCGCCTCTCTATCGGCACCTGCGCGCGAGGCTTTAGTGGTTCGGGCGGCCGCCGTCGAAATGCGACATCGGAATAGGCTCGCCGGGCACGAAGGACGCGGCCACGGGCAGCTCGGAGCGGCCAGGGAGGGCTTGGCCACGCCCGCCTCGATCAGGGAGGCTCCATGCCCGTTCGTCCCCGCCCGCGCATCCCCGGCGCCGCGCCGCGCCGATCGCTCGGCCGCCGGATCGCCGCCGTCGTCGCGGCCGCAACCACCGCTCTCCTAGTCGCGTCGAGCGCGGCCGTCGCCGACCCCGGCACCGTCTACGTCGACGGCAAGGGCAACGTCGGCGCCGGCCACGATTTCTTCGGCGGCGTCCCGCCCACCAACGGTGACAACGTCGGCGTCGGCTACTCGGTGATGCCGTCGATCACCACCGGGATCAGGAACGTCGCGGTCGGATCCGACAACCTACGGTTCCTCACCACCGGCGGCAACAACGTCGCGACCGGGACCGCGGCGCTGTATGCGGACACCTCCGGGAGCTCCAACATCGCGAGCGGCTCCTACGCGCTCCAGACGAACACCACCGGTAACGAGAACATCGCCAGCGGCTTCTTCGCGCTCGGCGGAGCAACGATGACCGGCGACGGCAACATCGCCACCGGGACGATGGCCCTCCTCGCCAACACGACCGGCGACGACAACATCGCCACCGGGACCAACGCGCTCCAGCTCAACACCAGCGGCAACTCGAACGTCGCGAGCGGGACCGGAGCACTGACTCACAACACGGTTGGCAACGACAACGTCGCCACCGGCTTCGAGGCGATGCCGGCGAACACGACCGGGCACCTGAACGTCGCCTCGGGCAAGGACGCCCTGTTTCGGAACACGACCGGCGACGAGAACGTCGCCGACGGCCAGCGGGCGCTGTTCGCGA
>DATBFX010000240.1:0-2539 GCA_036558305.1 Thermomicrobiales bacterium
CCACTCAGACGCGTTCTTCGGTTTACCGTGTTGCCGGTCGCGCGGCCAGCCTTACTATCGCCTGAGATCGGTGAAAACATCGAGCATCGAGACTCACGATCTTGATCAGTGCTCCCGATGCGACGGGTAGTACGAAATGCCAGCGTGGTCTCGTATGCCGAACCTGGCGGAACAGGAACCAGAGGCGTTGCGAACGAGTGGGCGATCGAGCCTTCGTTCTCTCCGGGGAGGCTACCGTCATGCAGTGCCCGAATTGCGGCGGCTACAAGACCCATTACCAGAACCGGTGGACAATCGGGACCCATCTCTTCTGCATCGTGGCGTCGGCCGGACTGTACTTACTCATCCTCATTCCCAGCATGATCTACGGTCTCATCAATACCGCTCTCGGCGGGACTTACAAAAAGCGGTGGGAGTATGACATCTTTGGCTATGTGTGGGTGCCATCGTGGCGAAGGTGACGATGGGAGACGGCCGGTTGGCGGATCTGAATTGAGCTAATCGATCCCCCGCTCCATCCACACCATATCCCGCAACGGAATCCCGTTCTCCTCGATCCCCTCGGGGTAGCCACGTTCCGGCGAGAAGAAGTCCCGCTCGATCCGCCACAAGCGGAACCCCGCTTTTTGATAGAATGCCAACGGACCGATCCCCGAATTCCCCGTCCCGAGGATGGCACGCCGCACGCCCTGCGCCCGCAACTCGGCCAGCACCAGCGCCAACATCCGTTTCCCGATCCCCTGGTTGTGCCGCTCGGGGGCGACGGCGACCGCTTTCAACTCGACCACGCCCCCGCCCGCCGGCAGCGTCAGGACGAGACCGAGGGCAACCCCGGTCTCGTCCTCCAACACGTAGAGATCGCCCTGTTGGTAGTAAGAACGAACCTGCTGCTCCGAGTCGTCGGCGAGGAGGAACAACGACCAGCAGCGCTCCCGCCCCTCGCCCGGCGGCACCGATCGCAGCCGCTCCGGCTCAACCATTGACGATCTTCTTGGCGAGCGCGATCACCACGTCCGAGGCATCGCCCGAGACCGAGAAGCCGCCGAGCCGGATCACGAAGTTGCCGGTGCGGACGTAGAGCACGTAGGTGTGCCCGTCCCCGTTTTCGAGCGTCAGCGCCCGCGCCTGGTCGCCGATCTTTTCGACGTCGACCTCCTGGTAGCCGCCGGCGACGACGATGTCGACCAGTCCCTTCAGGGCGGCCGTCGCACCGCTCTTGTTCGCGAACCGGTGCACGCTGACGGTGACCTGCGACGCCGCCTTCGGGTCGGGATCGGCCGAAGCGGGAATCTCGAAGTACCGGTAGGCGTTCTCCCGCCACTTCCACTGGTCGACCAGGTCCGCCCCGTTCTCGCCGAGCTGGGCAATCATCTCGTCCTTGGTGTACTTGTCGTTGGCCGTCTGCTCGAATCCGTCCGGCAGGTCGCTCGCCTCGGGCAGAAAGTCGGGCGCGCGCAAGCCACTCGTCTTCACCGTCGCCGTCCGCGTCGCGGTGCGCTTGGTCGGCGTCGCCGCCTCGGCGGGCGCCTGCGCTTGCGTCGGTGCGGTCGTGTCGGTGGCTCTGAGCGCCGCGGTCGCGGTCGGCGTCGAGACGACCTGGGCGGCCGTCGTCACCGTCGCCGCCGGGGTCGCGGCGAGCGCGGCCGCCTGGGCGGTGTGCGTCGCGTCGGCGGCGTTCCGCTCGTCGTTGCCGTCGCGCGCCTTGTCGACGGCAAAGGCCGCCCCGCCGACGACGAGCACCAGCAGCAACGCCGCCAGCAGCGGCCCCAGGAAGCGGCTGCGCCGCTCGCCGCGCGGCGAGACCACCGGCGAGAGGGGCGAGCGCGGCGCCGCCGGTTGCTCCGTCCCCGGCGCCGCCTCCGCCGACGGATCGTACCAGACGGTCCGCGCCTCCGACGAGCCGATCGTCGGCGCCGCCGCCGGATCGATCGCGCCGTGCTCGTCGCGCGGTGGACTGGGCGCGGTCGGTGGTTGGTCGTCGAGCCGGGCGGAGCGCGCGGCGAGGCGCTCCGAGGTCGGCACCGGAGGCGGCGTGAAGACCGGTTGGGCGGGGCTCGTCACCGGTCGCGTCGTTTTCGGCGGTCTTGGCTCCATGCGCGTGGTGTACTCCTCAGCATCGCCTCCGCGGCCGGCTCGAGGGCGACGACGCGTCGCCGGCGGCGCCTACGCACGCGGCGTACGCGCCAGTATAACGACCGGCGTCGAAGATGAACGTTCGCGATCGGCTCAGCTACGCGGCCCGAGCCGGGCACCACGGCCCAACCCCGGTTCCCCATCCATCAAGAACGCCCGAGACCGGGGATCGGTTGCGCTCCGGCCGCGGCGTTGTCGTCCGCGACCACCGGCACCCCCGGTGACTGTACGGACACATTTCGGCCGAAACCACCGCGTCTCGGAGCCCGCTCAGCGCGTACGTACACCACGGCGCGGTGACACGCCGACAACCGGTTTACAACGCCCCAACCGATCCCTAAGATGCCACTATGCACTTGCAGAGCGGCAGACTCGCAAGGCACCGCCCGCACCGTCCGATCCGCGG
>DATBFX010000241.1:0-10074 GCA_036558305.1 Thermomicrobiales bacterium
ACCGGTGCCCCGCCGCGCGCGCTTTGTCCCTTTTTCAGCTTTCGATCGCTATGTCGTCGCTGCCACCGGCTCTCGGCGGTCGACGCGCTCGCGCGCCCCGTCCGGGGCCGGAAACTGCTGCCGCCGCATGTGGAAGTCCTCGGGCATCGCGGCGGCGAGGACGTCGTCCAGGCGATCGGCGAGCACGAAGGTCATCTCCTCGCGCAACTCCTTCGGCAGGTCGTCGAGGTCGACCTCGTTCCGCCGCGGCAAGACGAAGGTCGTCACGCCCGCGCGCCGCGCCGCGAGCGATTTCTCCTTGATCCCGCCGACCGGCAACACCTGACCCCGCAGCGTGATCTCGCCGGTCATCGCGACGTCGTCGCGAACCGGGATGCCCGTCAACAGGGAGACGAGCGCCGTCGTCATCGCCACGCCGGCCGACGGACCGTCCTTCGGGATCGCCCCGGCCGGGACGTGGATGTGGATGTCGGAGTTCGCGAAGAAGTCGGGATCGACGTTCAGGTCCTTCGCCCGCGAGCGGACGAACGACAGTGCCGCCGAGGCCGACTCCCGCATCACGTCGCCGAGTTGACCGGTCACCGTCAGGGAACCCTTGCCCGGCATCCGCGTCGCCTCGATGAACATGATGTCGCCGCCGACGCCGGTCACCCCGACGCCGATCGAGACGCCGGGTTGGCTCGTCCGCGCCGCCAGTTCCTCGTAGAAGAACCGCGGCCGTCCCAGGTAGTCCCGGATCTCATCCGGTCCGACCGTCGGGCTCACTTCTCGCCCTTCGGCAACCCGCGTCGCGATCTTCCGACAGGCGGTGCCGATCTCCCGTTCCAGGTTCCGGACACCGGCTTCCCGGGTGTAGTGGCGGATGATCGCCATCAGCCCCTCGTCGGTCCAGGCGTACTTCTCTTCCGGTAAGCCGTGGGCCTTGAGCTGCTTCGGCACCAGGTACTTCCGGGCGATGTTGAGCTTGTCCTCGTCGGTGTAGCCGGCCAGTTCCAGGATCTCCATCCGGTCGCGCAGCGCCGCCGGGATCGGGTCGAGCAGGTTGGCCGTGGCGATGAACATCACCTTCGAGAGATCGAACGAGACGTCCAGGTAGTGATCGCGGAACGAGTAGTTCTGCTCGGGGTCGAGGACCTCCAGCAGCGCCGAGGACGGATCGCCCCGCCAGTCGTTGCCGATCTTGTCGACCTCGTCGAGGACGAAGACCGGGTCGTTGGTCCCCGCCCGCCGGATCGCCTGGATGATCCGGCCCGGCATCGCGCCGACGTACGTCCGCCGGTGACCGCGGATCTCCGCCTCGTCGCGGACACCACCGAGCGACATCCGCGTCAACTCGCGCCCGAGCGCCCGCGCGATCGACTGCGCCAGACTCGTCTTGCCGACGCCCGGCGGACCGACGAAGCAGAGGATCGGTTCGCGGTTCGGTGCCTGCTGGGCGTCGTCACCGGCTTCCGCCGCCATCTCCCGCTTCAGCTTGCGGACCGCCAGGTACTCGAGGATCCGCTCCTTGATCTTCTCCAGATCGTAGTGGTCCTCCTCGAGCACCTGTCGCGCCCGCGGGATGTCGATTTCGCCCTCGGTGCTCTTGTTCCACGGCAGCGACGTCAACCAATCCAGATAGGTCTTGATGACGCCGTACTCCGCCGCTGCCGGCGGCAGCTTGCCGAGGCGATCGAGTTCGCGGCGCGCCTCCTTTGCCGCCTCCTCGGGCATCCCGGACTCGTCGATCTTCGTCCGCAGCTCGGTCACTTCGGCTTCGGTTTCGCTTTCCTCACCGAGTTCCTTGCGGATCGCCTTCAACTGCTCGCGCAGGTAGTACTCGCGCTGCGATTTGCCGAGCTCTTCCTGCACCTCGCTCTGCAGCTTCTTGCCGAGCTCGAGCACGTCGAGTTCCTTGGCGATGAAGGCGTTGAGCGCCCCCAGTTTCTCCTGGACCGAATCGAGCTCCAGCAACCGCTGCCGCTCTTCGGGCTCCATCCGGAGATTGGTCGCGACGAGATAGACGAGGTGGCGCGGATCGTCGATGTTGAGCGCCGCGGTCACCAGCTCGTCCGGCAGGTGCGAGACGAGCGAGACCAACCGTTGGAAGAGCTCCAGTGTGTTCCGGGTCAGCGCCTGCACCTCGACGTTGTCGTCGACGGTCTCCGGCGTCTTCTCGACCCGCGCCATCAGGAACGGTTCCTCGGAGACGAACTCCAGGATCCGCATCCGCTCCACGCCCTGGACGGCGAGACGGACGCTGCCGTCCGGTACCCGCATCATCTGGTGGATGGTGGCGATGGTACCGATCCCGTAGACGTCGTCGGGACCAGCGCCCTCCTGCTCGGCGTTCTTCTGCATGACGAGTCCGACCGTGCGGTCGCCGGACATCACCTCGTCGATCAACCGCAGCGAGCGCGCCTGCGCGGCGGCCAGCGGCACGACGGTTAGTGGAAAGACGACCGTCCCGCGCAACGGCAGGATCGGCAGCACCTGGATGGTGTCGCCGCCGACGGTCGGCGTCGAGTCGGTCCCGTTCGCGGCGTCGATCACCGCAACCGGTTCGGTCTGGTCGTCGTCCGGCACATCGGTCGCGGGCGCCTCGGGCCGGGGTGTCTCGATGGGTGTTGGTTCGGGCGATTCGGCCTGGAGCGGTCTGCCTCGGGCCTCATCCGCCTGATCTAGCTGCTTGCGTGCCATTGCTTACTGTGCTCCCTTTCCTCGTCCATCTTGCTCCGGCCGCCGGGGAACGATCGTTCGGGGGGCCGCTTTCGGGAGCACGATGCGAAGAAATCCGTTTTGATAGTCGGCGACGGTTCCGTCGGCGTCGATAGGAAACGGGATATAAACCTCCGCTCCAAAGGCGCCATAGGGAATCCCCGCCTCGCGGTAGGACCGCCTTTCGGCCTGACACGGGTCCGGCCGTTCGCCGCGGATCGCCAGGACGGCCTGGTCGACGACGACGCTCAGTTGCCGCTCGTCGAGTCCGGCGACCTCGGCGATGATGACGAGCGCCTCGTCCGTTTCGTAGACCTCGAGCGGCGGTCGCCAGAGCCCGCTCTGCCGGGCCGCCACGCGCGGCCGTGCCGGCATCAGCGCCCGGAAGACCTGCTCCATCTCCTGTTGGACCCGCTCCGGGTCGCGCTGCACTCCGCGCCGTACAACGATCATCGTCGCTCACTCTCTAACTGCCATCGTCTGCGCAGCCACGACATTCGTGTGACCGATTTGGATATGCGGCCGACGTTCCCCATCCGGGGCAAGTTCCGCGCCACCTCGCCGGTCTGCCGACATGGAAAGCATTATACACGGCGTGATGCTAACTTGCTACGGGTCGTGTAAAGTCTGCGCAACTTCGCGGTCGCGGATGATCCCGCGCTCCCGCGCAGGACGCGAGAATCCGCGCACGGGCACGATTCGGAGGGCCACTCATGATCGTCTCCGCCTCGATTCCTGGGCATCGCTTCCGCCGGGCCTTCCCTCGACCCAAACCGCTCATCGGTATGATCCACCTTTCGCCGCTTCCCGGTTACCCAGATCATCCGGGGATGCCCGGACTGGTCCGGCAGGCGTTGACGGACCTGGCGACGTTGGAGAGTGCCGGCATCGACGGCGTCCTGGTCGAAAACGACAATGATCGGCCCCACCAGATCGGCGTCTCCGCCTCGGTCCGAGACGCTTTTACGGAGGTGATGAAGGCGGTCGTTGCGGCCGCGCGCGTCCCCGTCGGGATGGAGATCATCTACGACATGCCGCAGACCGTTGCCGTCGCCCACGAGGTCGGCGCCGCGTTCGTCCGGTTGGATGTGTTCGTCGACACGGTCGAGACCAGGTGGGGCGTCGTTCCGGCCGCCGCCGAGGTGACGACTGCCCTTCGCCGCGACCTCGGCGCGGACGATCTCGTTTTCCTGACCGACGTCCACGTCAAACACGCACGGTTGCTTGCCGAGAAGAGTTTGCGGCAGTCGGCAGCAGAGGCCGTGGCCGCCGGGGCCGACGGTCTCGTGATCACCGGCAACTGGACGGGGGAACCGCCGGCAGTCGCGGATTGCCGAGCTGCCCGAGACTCCGCGGGGGGCGTACCGATCGTCGTCGGCAGCGGATTGAACGTAGACAACGCCGCGCAGTTATTCGGTCACGCAGACGCGGCAATCGTGGGCACATCGATCAAGACCGGCCAGGATGTCGATCCGGCAAAGGCCGGCGCGTTGGTCGCCGTCGTGGAACGGATGAGAAATCATCGATGAGACTGGCCTGTGTCGGAGACGTCGGCACCGACAACTACACGAATCCCGGTCTGCGCAAACCGGGCGGTATCGCCTTCAACGTGGCGTTCAACGCGTTGGCGTGCGGTCTCGACGTCTCGATTGCCAGCGCGATCGGGACCGACTCGGAGGGCGACGCGCTGAGCACGCTCCTCGCCGATCTCGGTCTCGACACGTCCGCCGTTCGTCGTCTCGGCGGCAGAACCGCCCGCCAGGACATCGACGTCGAACGCGACGGCGAGCGCCGGTTCGTCGGGTACGACAAGGGCGTCCTCACCGACTGGCATCTCGGAGACGAAGACCTCTCCTCCATCGCGGCCCACGATGCGGTTTTCGTTCCGCTGACCGATGGGATGGAGGGCGTCTTCGCAGCGGTGGCTCAAATCACCGGTCCCGCAATCAAAGCCGCCGACTTCTCGATCGACTACGAGTTCGCGGACTTCGAGCGGGCGGACAACGTCCTCGCGCGTAACTGCGCAGCTTTCGACGTCAATTTTCTCGGCGGATGCCACGAGCTCGTGTCGATGGTCGAGCGACTCGCCGAACGACATCCCGCCCGAATCTTCGTCTTGACCCTCGGGGCGGAGGGAGCGATTGCCTTTCACCAGGGCAAGCGTTACGCCGAACCCGCGCCTTCGATTCGCCGGGTTGTCGACACGACCGGATGTGGTGATGCGTTCCAGGCAGCCTTCCTCGCGACGTTTGCCGCGACCGGGGATGTCCCCGCATCGCTCGGTGCGGGCGCGGCACGAGCCGCGGTCGCGATCACGCATCTGGGTTCGACGACGCTGACGCTCCGCGATTGTCCAAAGAGTTGATGAACGAAGGGGCGGGGGCGCGCTCGCGGACCCGGCACTGGAAGTGCCGGTCTCAGCAACATAAGTCGGCCGAAGCCGACTCCGAAATTGACGGGACCAGTCGGCTTCAGCCGACTTATGGGGATCAGCACGGCACTGGAAGTGCCGTGTCACTCGCGAACCGGGAGGTTGGCCGCGCACGCGGCTCGCCCTACTGCGCCTCGAGCGCGTCGTCGGTGTACTCGTTCGCGGCGTTCCAGAGCATCCAGCCGCTCGTGTCCGCCTCGTCGGACGCCTGGATTTGGACCTTGACATCCTCGGTTGTGTACTTGCGACCGAGGTCGAAGTCCTGGAGCCAGGGGCGCAGCTTCATCTCCAGTCCGGGCATCTTCTCTTTCGCCAGTGCCAGGCTGAGTTGGATCGTCTCGTACGGGTGGTCGTTCGGATCGCCGCCGACGTCGATCGCCGTCGGATCGAAGTGCGACGGGTAGACCATCGGGCAGACGTAATCGACGACCGGTGCGATGTCGGCCAATCGCTGACCGATCCCCTGGTCGTCGCCATAGATCGCCACGATCCCGAAGACGTCGACGGCGAGCTTCGCGCCGGTCGGTTGCAGTTGCTTGTGGCTCTCCTTGAGGAAGTCGACGATGGCCGCGACGCGCCCGTCTTCGGTGTAGTTCGGTCCGAAGTCGGCAGTCGACAGATCGCCGTCGGAGGGGAAGCGGATGTAGTCGTATTGGATCTCGTCGAACCCCATGCCCGCCGCCTCGACCGCGAGGTCGATGTTCGGTTGCCAGAGATCGTGGTTGAAGGGGTTGACCCAGGGATTGCCGTCGGCTCCCTTCCAGGTGCCGCCGTTCTCGTCGGGGATGGCCAGATCGGGCCGGCTGTTGGCGACGATCGGATCGTTGAACACCACCATCCGGGCGATGGCGTAGATGCCGTGCTCGTGCAGCTTGGCGACGAGTGCTCTCGGATCGTAGCTTGGGTCGACCGCGTTGGCGTCCTGGAAGAACTCGACACCGGTGTCGTACCAGACGTAGTTCTCCTTGATGTCGACCACCATCGCGTTGATCTCGGTGTCGTCGGCGAGCTGGATCAGCCGATCGACGGTTTCCGGATCTCCCGCATTCGGACCCGTGAGATAGACCGCTTCGATTTTCTGGCGCGCCAGGGCGACGTCGATCGCTCCCTGGGCAGGCAGGGCCACCTTCTTGTCCGCGTACCCCGAGGCGGAGACGACGAGCTCGCCTTTGTCGGGAGCGCCGGTGAGCGTGAAGGTTCCGTCGCGCTTGGTATTCACCCTGACGTCGCCGGCGGCGACGAGCGCGCCTTTGAGCGGATCGCCCTGCTCGGTCGTGACCGCTCCCGTCAGTTGCCCGGCGACGGGAGCGTCATTGCCGCCGTCGGCGGTCGGTGCCGGTGCCTTCGCCTCGGCAGAGGTGGCGTTTCCAGACTCGGGTGCCGAACCACCGCCCGTGTTCGGTTTCTCCGTCTCCAGGCCGTCCGCGTTCGCCGATTCCGTTGCGTCGGCTTGTCCCTGATCTGCCGGGAGAGCTCGCAGAGCAACCGACTGATCGCGCGCGATCGAGGTATCGGCCTGCCCGTAGACCGATTGGTAGCCCGGATGGCGAACGGTGACGATCACCGCATCGCTCGGCAGCGTCAGCAATGCGACCCCCTGGGCGTCGCTCGTCGCCGCCGCCGTCCCGGCCTGCACCTCGGCGCCGGCAACGGCCTGACCGTTCGCGGCATCCGCGACGTGAAAGGTGACGGCGGCGAGGGTCCTGGCGGCGGACTTCTTGTCCTTGCCGGGCGCGATTCCGAACGCCTGGTCCGCGACGATCAAGACGATGGGGACGACGAGGAGGAGACTGAACCACCAACTCACCCACGGCCACCGGCGGCGGCGGCGGACGACGCGAATCGGGCTGCGGGTTCGCATGACGGGACGTGCCCGAAGCATGCCGTTCTCCATCTGGTCGATCGCCGTTCGTCCGGCCCTGACGTCAAAACGAGCATACCTGAAGAATGGTGCCGAGCGCGAGCGATCGGGGTCAGGCGAAACCTTGATTGACACCCGGATGGGGTTCCTTTGATAATCCGCGCCGGTGTGTGAGAGCAATCACAATCACCCAAGCGGTCGTCCACCCTACCCAGGATTCGGCGCGTGACCCTCCAACGCACAGACGTGTTCGGGACGATGCGCGCCGACCTCGATCGGGTCAACGCGCGCGTCGCTCAGGCGGCCGAGGTGAGCTACCCGGTCGTCGCCGATCTCCTCAGCGACATCGTCCAGGCAGGGGGCAAACGGCTCCGGCCGTTGCTTCTCCTGCTCGCCGGTCGCGCCTACGACTACGAAGCCAACTTCGACCGCCTCGTCACCGCCGCCGCGGGGGTCGAACTCCTCCACACCGCCTCGCTCATCCACGACGACACCGTCGACCGTTCGGCGCTGCGGCGCGGCAAGCCGACCCTCAATTCGATGCTCAGTTCCGGCGCGGTGATCCTGATCGGCGACTACCTCTTCGCCCAATCGGCCATGCTCGCGGCCGCGACGGACAGCACCCGCGTCGTTTCGGTCTTCGCCTCCACCCTCGGCGACATCTGCGACGGTCAACTGATGGAGATCTTCGACGCCCAGCGGCTCGACCAGACTCGCGAGGAGTACGAGCGCCGCATCTACGGCAAGACCGCCTCCCTCTTCGCCGGCTCCGCCGAGATGGGCGCCATTCTCGGACACGCCCCGGAGTCGCACATCGCCGCCCTTCGCCGCTACGGCGCCGATTTGGGCACCGCGTTCCAAATCGTCGACGACATCCTCGACGTCACCGGCGCGACCGGTGAACTCGGCAAGCCCGCCGGCAACGACCTCCGCCAGGGGACCGTGACCCTCCCGACCATCTTCTACCTGGCCGGGCACTCCAACACATCGGCGCAGTGGCAGGAAATCGAGGCGATCGTCGGCGGACACGCCGCCGACAACGGCGCCGTCGACGACGCGATCCGCTCGATCCGCTCCTCCGGCGCCATCGACAAAGCGGTTGCGGTCGCCGAGGAGTACGTCGATCGGGCCAAGGAAACTGCCGCTCTCGTGCCGGACGATGAGACACGGGACTTGCTGGCCGAACTGGCCGATCTGGCGGTGCACCGCGTCTCGTAAAGCGAGTTTCAAGTGACACGTGGCAAGTGGCAAGTGGCAAGTGACGACAACGACTTGCCACCTGCGACTTGAAACTTGCAACTCCGTTACAGCGCCACCAGACTCGTCTCGTACATGCGGGCAAATAGCCGGTCCCAGACGGTGTGCGTCGGGTCGATCGATTCGAACTCCGCTTCGAGATCCTTCGGCATCTCCGGGGTCATCAGGATCGTCGCCAGGCGCTGCTGGTACCGACCGTCGAGCGCGCGGTCGAGGAACATCGCCTCGTGCCAGTGACTCGGTTTCAGACCGATCAGGACGAGCAGATCGCTGCGCAGGAGGCGGTTCCACGTGTCCTCGGTGACATGCTTGGCGAGTTGGTATTCGCGTTTCGCCACCGGGTTGGCCGTCGGCCGGTCCGCCTGGGGCGCCAGTTCGGGCAAGCCGACCTCGTTGACGTAGGCGCTTAGCGCGAAGTCGCGCCACGGCACGACGAACGAGGTGACCTCGGGGTAGTCATCGGCGACGCGGTGCTGGATGAAGCGCGCGATCCGATGCGAACGGCCGCCCGCGGCGTTGAAGATGAACCAGCCTTGACCTTGCCGCAGCCGGTGTTCGAAGGCGTCAAAGTACAGGCTGAGCCGCAGCAGCAGATCGCGATCCTGAAGCGGGGCCTGTTCGATGAGTTCCGAAGCATCGGCCATTGCTGACCTCCGATTGGCGAGGACCGTACGCGTGGGTCGCGCGTTTCACGGTCGCGTCGCACACTCGATACCACGTCGGACGCGCGCCGAAAACCCGCTGTCTGTAACCTCGCTCACCTCCTGATCCGCCCAACTCCGCCGGGACGTTGCTCCTACGCCGTAACCTCCAACCTGCTCAAACGGCGACCAAGGACGCGGGATCGGCCGAGACCCAGGTCAACCCCAACGTCTCGGCGAACGACGAGAGGAACCGTTCCGCCTCGACCGTTTCGGCGACCTTGATCGTACCCGCACGCTCCGCCCGGGTCTCGCCGCGGTTCTCCGAGGCGCAACTTACCGTCACGCTCCGCCGCGTGCAATCCACGAGCGTCGGATCGAGCGCGACCGCGACGGTCAAGGGATCGTGCAAGAACAAGCCCGTGCGGCGATGCCCCGTCCAGGCCCAGGCGCAGACCCTGGCGATCAGTTGGGCGTACGGCGACGACACGGTCGCCGCGGCCTCCCACACCGCCTTCGGCAACGCGACCCGGTACGTGACGTCGAGCCCGACGACCGTCAGATCGAGCGCCCGGTTCGAGAAGACTTCGACCGCCGCCTCGGGATCGACGAAGACGTTGAACTCGGCGTGCGGCGTGACGTTGCCGCCGACGTGGTAGGCGCCGCCCATGACGACGACCGACTTAAGCAGCGTGGGAAGCTCCGGCGCCACGTTGAGCGCGATCGCGAGATTGGTCAGCGGGCCGGTGCAAACAAGCGTCAATTCGCCCGGTCGGGCGACCGCATGACGAATGATCGCCGCCGGCCCCCGCTCGGGCGACACGCCGCGTTCGCTCGCCGCCAAGACGGCGCTGCCGAGCCCCGAATCGCCGTGAAAATGGGCCGCGTGGTGGTGCGGCCGCGCCAACGCGCGGCTGGCGCCGCGATGCACCGGCACGTCGGCGGCGTCGAGATAGGCGAGCACGTTCAGCGTGTTCGCCGTCGTTTGCGCCACGTCGACGGTGCCGGCCAAGGTCGTCGCCGCCAGCAACGCCAGCTCCGGCGAACGCGTCGCCAGGGCCAGCGCCATCGCGTCGTCGATGCCGGTGTCGACGTCCATGACCGTCAACCGCGGCGTTTCGCTCATCCGCGATTGCCCGCCGCGACGGTCTGGACGGCTTCGGCGCGTTGCTGCTCCGCTTCTTGCC
>DATBFX010000242.1:0-6153 GCA_036558305.1 Thermomicrobiales bacterium
GACCTGATCGATCGCCTGGAGATCGACTGGCTGGTGACGCTCGACGCCCCGCCCCGCCTCGAACTGATCCTGCGGCAAAAGGAGGGCCGGCTGCTCGTCAACCTGATCAACCGCGGCTCCGGCGAGACGCTTTCGCCCCGCCGGGTCGTCGTCGAAGAACTGCCGCCGGTCGAGCAGATCACCCTGCGGGTCCGCCGTCCGGAACGTCCGCGCTCCGTCTCGGTCTTTCCCGCCGATCGCCCCGCCGATTGGACCTACGCCGCCGGTCTCGTCACCATCCATCTTCCCCGCGTCGACATCCATAGCGTCGTCGGTATCGAGTGAGCTCGTCCCCTGCCGAACACGCGCGCCACGAAGTGCCAGATCCCTCGACCCCGGTGGCACCGTGCGCGTCCGCCGTCCGCCTTCCGCCCTCCGCCCTCCGCCCTCCGCCCTCCGCCTTCCGCCCTCCGCCTGTTGCGCCCTCCCAGGCCCTGTGCTTACATTACGGTCCTCTTTGAGCAACGATCGTGAGGAGCGTGGCGGACGCCGCCGCGGTCTCGCCCGAGGGACGCGCACGCGATGGTAGAGTCCGCGACGGAGCAGTGGGCGCCCGCTGGGCACGAAGAAGCGGCACCGGCGCCGGCCGCCGCTCGCCCCGTCCTCGAGATGGACCACATCTCGAAGCGATTCGGCGCCACCCAGGCGCTCGAAGACGTCTCCCTTGCCCTCTACCCCGGCGAGATCCACGCCCTCCTCGGCGAGAACGGCGCCGGCAAATCGACCCTGATCAAGATCATGACCGGCGTCCAGCAGCAGGACGCCGGCGAGATCCGGATCGACGGGCAACCGGTTCGCGTCGCCTCCTCCCAGGACGCGCAGCGGCTCGGCGTCGCCGCGATGTACCAGGAACCGATGATCTTCCCCGATCTCTCGGTGGCCGAAAATGTCTTCATCGGCCACCGCAACCGGGGCAAGATCGTCGACCGGCGGCGGATGGAGCGCGAGGCGACCGAGGTCTTGGCCCGGCTCGGCGTCCGGCTCGACGTCGGCGAACCGGCCCGCGGGTTGACCCTGGCCGAACAGCAGACGGTCGAGATCGCGAAGGCGATCTCCCTCGACGTCCGCGTCCTGATCATGGACGAACCGACCGCCTCGCTCTCCGCCCACGAAGTGGCGCAACTCTTCCGAATCGTGACGAACCTGCGCGAGCGCGGCGTTGCGGTCCTCTTCATCTCCCACCGGATGGAAGAGGTCTTCGAAATCGCCGGCCGGGTGACGATCCTCCGCGACGGCCGCTGGATCTCGACGACGCCCCGCGCCGAGTTGACGCCCGCGGCGGCGATCCGCGGCATGGTCGGGCGCAAGGTCGTCGAGATCTTCCGGCGGCAGCGACGCGAACCGGGCGCGGTCCGGCTCGCCGTGCAAGGGCTCGGCCGGCAGGGCGCGTTCCAGGACGTCTCCTTCGAATTGCGTGCCGGCGAGGTGCTCGGGTTCGCCGGGCTCGTCGGAGCGCGCCGCACCGACGTCGGCCTGGCGCTCTTCGGGATCGCTCCGGCGGACAGCGGCACGGTCCTGCTCGACGGCGCACCCGTATCTATCACCAACTCGCACCAGGCGATGGGTCTCGGCATCGCCTACAGCACCGAGGACCGGCGGCAACTTGGCTTGATCATGCCCCTCTCGATTGCTTCGAACATCTCCCTGCCGTCGCTCCGGCGCTACCTGGGGCGCGGCGGTCTGGTGCGGCGGGCGCAGGAGCGGGCGGCGGCGGAGGCGTTCCGCCAGCGGCTCAACATCCGGGCGGCGTCGGTCGAAGCCCCGACGGCGTCGCTCTCGGGAGGCAACCAGCAGAAGGTCGTGATCAGCAAGTGGCTCGAAACGAAACCGAAGGTCCTCATCCTCGACGAACCGACGCGGGGGATCGACGTCGGCGCCAAGGTGGAGGTGCACCAATTGGTCGACGACCTGGCCGCCCAGGGGTTGGCGATCATCCTGATCAGCTCGGACCTCCCCGAAGTCCTGGCGATGAGCGACCGCATCCTGGTCATGCGCGAGGGCCGCCAGATGGCGATCTTCGACCACCGGGAGGCAACCCAGGAGCGGGTGCTCTCGGCGGCCATGGGCCAGGCCGGCGACCTCTTCCCCGAAGGCGAGGGGATCGACCGGGCGGCCGCCACGGAGGCGGTGGCGGTGATCGACCAGTTGGTGGCGGGCGACGTGCCGATTGAGTCGCAAGTGGCAAGTGGCAAGTCGCAAGTTCGACCGGAATCCGGTCCGACCGACCTCCTGACGCGGGACGTGTGACATGCGCCTTGCCACTTGCCACTTGCCACTTGCGACTTGCCACTTCGTCGACGGGAGGGGCTCGTGAGCGACGCCGTCCTCCGCCGGGTTCGCCCCGAGCAGTTCCGCGAGGTCATCCTGCTGTTCGTGACGATCGGGTTGCTGATCTTCTTCTGGACGCAGGTCCCCAACTATTTCAACCCGGGCACGATCAACCGGTGGACGACGGGACTACCGGTGCCGATGATCGTCGCGGTCGGTCAGGTGATGGTCGTCTTGACGCGGAACATCGATCTGTCGGTCTCGTCGATCGTCGGGTTGTCGGCCTATGTCGTTGGGACGTTGCTGACCCACCACAACGGGATGCCGGTCGCCTTGGCCGTCGCGCTGGCGGTGCTGCTTGGACTCGGGTTGGGAGCGATCAACGGGTTGATCGTCGCCTACGGCGGCGTGCCGGCGGTGGTCACGACGCTGGGGACGCTGTCGCTCTACCGGGTCGCGTTGGTTGAGTATTCCGGGGCGAAGACGGTCACGACGGCGAATCTCCCCGACTGGATGAACGGGGTGCCGAGCAAGTCCATCTTCTCGATCGCGCAGTACGAGCTGCGGCTCCTGGTCGCGGTCGCGCTGGCGGTCGTCGTCGTCGGTCAGTTGGTCCTGCGGTATTTGCCGTTCGGGCGACGTCTGTTCGCGATCGGGTCGAATCCGGACGCGGCGCGGGTCGCGGGACTGCCGGCACAGCGGGACGTGTTCACGGCGTTTGCGGTCTCTGGCGCGCTCTCCGGGTTGGCGGGGTTCATCTACCTGGTGCGGTTCGGCAACATCACCGTGACCGCGGGGCAGGGGTTGGAGTTGCAGGCCGTGGCCGCGGTGGTGGTGGGCGGTGTCAACATCTTCGGCGGGTCCGGGTCGATGATCGGGGCCTTTCTGGGGGTGGTGCTGATCGAGCTCCTGCAGCAGAGCCTACTCCGTTGGCAGGTGGTGAATGAGTTCGCCAAGGACGCGATCCTCGGGTTGCTGATCCTGGTGGCCGTCACCGTCGACGCCATCATCCTGGGGCGACTCCGCGAGATGTGGGTCAGGACGCGACGCCGCGACCGGGAGCGGGAGCAGGCGCGGGCGACGGTGTCTCCGCGCGAGGGGGTGGCCCATGGCGCGTGAACTCGGGCGCCGCCTCCGAAGTTGGGAAGGGTTGCTGCTCGTCTGCCTGATCGTCGTGCTGACCCTAAATATCACGCGTGTGTCGAACTACCTGACGATCTCGAATCAGGTGAACCTGTTCCAGTTGGGGATCGAGAAGGCGATCGTGACGCTGGTGATGACGTTCGTGATCATCAACGGCGACATCGACCTCTCGGTGGCGTCGATGATGGGGTTGGCGGCGGCGCTGATGGCGCACCTGACTCAGCAAGGATGGCCCTTCCCGCTGGCGCTGGCGGCGGCGCTGGCCGTCGGTCTCTTTTTCGGGTTGGTGAACGGGTACTTCGTGGCGGTGCTCGGGTTGAGTTCCCTGGCGGTGACGCTGGCGGGGTACGTCGGGTTCCGCGGGTTGGCCGAGCTGCTGGTCAAGGACAGGTCGGTCAGCGGGTTCCCGACCTGGTTTACCGATCTCGGGCAGCACGGATTGATCGGGAAGGTGACGTTCTCGATCCTGCTCTACTTCGTGCTGGCGGCGATCGCGACGGTGGTCCTGCACTTCAGCGGGTTCGGGCGATTGACGTATGTCGTCGGGAACAGCAAGGAAGTCGCCCGGTACTCGGGGGTTTCGGTCGTCCAGACGAAGATGACGATCTTCGCGATGAGCGGTTTCATCTCGGCGCTGGCCGGGGTCCTGTTCGCCGCCCGGTTGGGGGCGGTGCGGGCGAGTACGGCCACGGGTTTCGAACTCGACATCATCACGGTGGTGCTGCTCGGTGGGGTGAGCATCTTCGGTGGGGTCGGTTCGATGGTCGGGGTGCTCCTCTCGACCTATCTCGTGCTGAACATCCGGAACGGGTTGACGATCGCCGGGGTGACCGGCAACGTCCAAACGGGGATCATCGGTCTGCTCCTGATCCTGTCCGTGCTCCTGCCGAATCTGGCCGGGCGCGTGCGGGAGCGCCTGCGGCGGGGGCAGACCGACCCAGGAGCGCACGTCCCGCCGGCCGGATCGGCGGAGGCGGCGCCCTCTCGGAGCGCGGCCGGGTAGCGGTTGCCCGGCCTGAGACCACATGGGAAAGGAGGTCTTCTCGCAATGCACCGGTGCGTCCTGTCGTGAGGCAGGGCAGGGATCGAAACGCCGTACTGCGACGAGGAGGGAGGACAACGTGAAACACCGTCGTTTCCAGAAGTTGACCGGGGCGATCCTCGCGGCGCTGCTCATCACGAGTATGGGCGCGGCGGTGCGGGCGCAGGATGCGACGCCGAGTCCGACCGCGGTGGTGCAGGCGACGCCGGGGCAGGCCGTCAAGATGATGCTCCTGCCGAAATTCCTCGGCATCTTGCCGTTCGACCAGGCGCACCAGGGCGCGGAAGAAGCGGCGAAGGAGCTGCAGAACCCGACGGCGTTGGACTTCGTCGGTCCGACCGCGGAGAACAGCGTAGCCGGGCAGATCGATTTCGTGACGAACGCCCCGACCGGCGGCTACAAGGTCGTGATGCTCTCCAACAACTCGGGCGACCAGATCGTGCCGGCGGCGCAGGCGGCCCAGGCGGCGGGAACCAAGATCGTGACCTGGGACTCGCCGATCCCGAGCGGGCAGGGCGAGAGTCTGTTCGTGGCGCAGGTCGACTTCACCGAGACCGGCAAGGTGATGGCCGACATGGCGCTCGACATCCTCGGTCCCGACGGCGGCAAGTTCGCGATCCTCTCGGCTTCCCCGGACGCGGCGAACCAGAACGCCTGGATCGCGGCGATGCAGGAGGCCCTCAAGGATCCGAAGTACGCCAAACTCCAGCTCCTGGAGATCGTCTACGGCAACGACGAGTCCGAGAAGAGCTACGAGCAGGCGCAGGCGCTGATCGACAAGTACCCGGACATGAAGCTGATCATGGCGCCGACCTCGGTCGGGATCGTGGCGGCGGCGAAGGCGCTCCAGGACGAGGGACTCTGCGACAAGATCAAGGTCTCCGGTCTGGGTGTGCCGTCGGAGATGCTCGAGTACAACAAGAACGGCTGCGCGCCGGAGTTCGCGCTCTGGAGTTTCGTCGACCTCGGTTACCTGACGTACTACGTCTCGTACCTGCTGGCGACCGGCGCGATCCAGGGCGCCGAAGGCGAGTCCTTCAACGCCGGGCGGCTGGGCGATTACACGATCACCAAGGACCCGACGCGGCCGGACATCCAGGCACTGCGGGTGCTGATGGGACCGTTCTCGATCTACAACAAGGACAACATCGACGCGGCGGCGAGCCAGTAGCGCCGGCCCCCTAACCCCCCAACCCCCTTCCCCCCGACCGTCGGGGGGAAGGGGGAGACGGGACGGTGAGGTCGGTTGCCTCCAATCTGGCGTGGGGACGATGGATGTTCAGGGTCGAAGATCGCGAGCGCGTGCGCGAGGTGGTGGTCGAGAAGGCGCGGCGCGATCCGCGGGTGGTGGCGGCGGCAGCGGTTGGGTCGTCCGCGAGTGGTGGGGACCGGTGGTCCGATCTCGACCTGACGTTTGGGGTCGCGGACGGGGTGCCGGTGGAGGCGGTGCTGGCGGATTGGACGCGGGCGGTCGTCGACCAGTTCGAGGCCGCGGTCTTGTTCGACCTGCCCGTCGGCTCGACGATCTACCGGGTGTTTTTGCTGCCGGGCGCGCTTCAGGTCGATCTCTCCTTCGGACCGGCCGCGGAGTTCGGGGCGCGGGGACCGCGGTTCCGCTTGCTCTTCGGCGAGGCGGTGGAGAAGCCGTGGGCGGCGCCGCC
>DATBFX010000243.1:0-9949 GCA_036558305.1 Thermomicrobiales bacterium
GAAGCGTTCCAAACCCACGAGCTCGACGCGGTGCGCCTCGAGGTATTTCGGCACAACGCGCGCGCCCTGGCGGCCTACCGCCGTGTCGGCTTCCGCGAGACCGGCAGCCACGTCGAATTCGTCGGCCGCGACCGTTTCGAGCTCCATGTCATCGAAATGGCACTCGACCGCGACGACTATGACATGCGCGAGCCACACGACGAAACGCCGGAGGGCGAACCATCTTCCGCGGGGGACTCCGTCACGCTCGCATCGTCCGCGGGACGAACCGATGCCTGAGTGCCCGGCAGTAGAACACCCGTCCCATTGACACGCCGGCAAGGCCGTCCCTAGAATCGGGTGGGCCCCGAGAAGCTCACGGCGACGGTGTCAGGATCCGAAGTGCACGGATTCTGGAGGCGCCGGGCGGGTCGGGGCGGCGGGTTGGGAAGCTCGTCGAGGTCGGCAAGGGAGGGGGAATCGATGATCGACCAGCAGCCGCAGGCTGTCGCTGACGGTCTGGATGTGCGCGACCTGTGCATTCGTCTCGTGACCGTTTTGGGTATGGTCGGTGCCGCGTTGGCACTATTGTTGGCCGCGCGGCCGGCTTGACCGACCGGCTGTTGGGAGACGGGAGACGACGTGAGCGACGCGCTTCTGGTGCTGCTGGTCGTGACGTTCGTATCGCTGATTGCCGCCGGCATCGAGGTTCGACGGCCGTTCCGCAAATTCCGCTAACTCGACCTCCGACAGTACACGGGCGACGGCGGGCCCAGTATGTCCAGGCCCACCGTCGTCAATATCCTTTTGCAGAACAGTCGCCAGGTGGCACTGTGGCAATGCCCGTACGGCACCGCCTGTACCGTCGCCTCGGCAATTGGCTCTAATCCGCGGCCACGGCCGCCGCAACCACCGAGTTGAGCGCCTGCCGCAGATCCGCGATCAGGTCGTCCGCGTGCTCGATGCCGACCGACAGGCGGATCAACGAATCCTCGACCGCCGCGCCGGTGCCCGCAACACTGGCGTGCGTCATCCGGCCCGGATGCTCGATCAACGACTCGACGCCGCCGAGACTCTCCGCGAGTTGAAAGACTTTCGTGGTCGCCACGATCTCGGCCGCCGTCTCGAATCCGCCGCGCGTGGTGAACGAGACCATTCCCGAGTAGTCCCGCATCTGCCGCGCCGCCACGTCGTGACCCGGGTGCTCCGGTAGGCCGGGGAAAAAGACGCGATCGACCGCCTCGTGACTTCGCAGGAAGCGGGCAACCGCGTGCGCGTTCGCGCTGTGCCGCTCCATCCTCAAGGACAGCGTTTTGATCCCGCGCAGCGTCAGCCAGCAGTCGAACGGCCCCGGCACCGCTCCGGCGGCGTTCTGGTTGAACTTCAAAGACTCGTAGACCGCGTCGTCGTTGCCGATGACCCCGCCGCCGACGACGTCCGAATGGCCACCCAGATACTTGGTGGTACTGTGGAGTACCAGATCGGCACCGAGCGCAAGGGGCTGCTGGAGGTACGGCGAGGCGAAGGTGTTGTCCACGACCAAGCGGGCCGGATGACCGTCGAGGAGATCGGCGACACCGCGAATGTCGACGATTTTCAAATAGGGATTCGTCGGCGTCTCGACCCAAACGATTTTCGTCTCGGGCCGGATACCGCGGCGAACGGCGTCGAGATCGCTCATGTCGACGAGGCTGAAGTCGATCCCGTAGTTGGCGATCACCTTGGCCACGAGGCGGTAGGTCCCGCCGTAGGCGTCGTCCGAGAGCAAGACGTGGTCGCCCGGTCGCAACAGGTAGAAGATGTTCTGGGTCGCCGCCAGTCCGCTCGCGTACGACAACGCCCACCTGCCGCCTTCGAGCGAGGCCAGGACCTGCTGCAGCGCCGTCCGCGTCGGGTTGTCGGTCCGGGAATATTCGTACCCCTTGTGGATCCCGACCGACTCCTGCACGTAGGTGCTCGTTTGATAGATCGGCGTGATCACCGCGCCCGTCGCCGGGTCCGGTTCTTGGCCGACGTGGATCGCCCGCGTCTCGAACGCGCTGCATTGCCAGGGATCCTGACCAGGCCGGGCTTCGTCCGGCATGAACAGGTCGTCGTCGATCGGCATCGAACACTCCTTCTGATACTGCCGGCTGCTCGCTACGGCTTCCCGTTGCTTGGCACCCCGTCCCGTCCGGGCCGTTGGTGCGCCGCGAATTCGAGGAGATCGGCGCGGGTGACGACGCCGACGATGTACCCGTCGCGTTGGACCAGCACCGCCGGCGAACCGGTTGCCAGCAGCGGGAAGATCCGCTCGATCTCCTCGTTGGCGTCGACCAGATTGAACGGCGCGTCCATGATCGTGCTGACCTGGACCGAGAGGATGTCGGGGTTGCGGTAGAGTTGGTCGAGGAGCGTCCGCTCCTGCAAGGAACCGACGACCTCCTGGATTTCGATCCGGCCGTCGGGTGAACGCGCGCCGCAGCGGAGCACCGGCACCTGGCTGATCTCGTGTTGCCGCAGGATCTCGATTGCCTGGGCGACGGTGTCTTCGCACATCACCGCGACGACGTTCGGCACGTCGCTGCCGCGCTCGGTCACCAGACGCCCGACCCGCGTTGGCCGGCTAAAGCGCGACAGGAACCCGTTTTCCCGCATCCAGTCGTCGCTGTAGATTTTCGAGAGGTACCCACGACCGCTGTCGGGCAGAAGGACGACGACGAGGGCGTTCGCATCGTCGACCTTGCGCGCGACCTCCAGCGCGGCCCAGACCGCCATCCCGCCCGACCCGCCGATGAGGATTCCTTCTTCGCGCGTGACGCGCCGGGCGGTGATGAAGGAGTCGCGGTCGACCACCTGGACCCACTCGTCGACCATCGTTCGGTCGAACGTGCCGGGCCAAAAGTCTTCGCCAACCCCTTCGACCTTGTAGGTGTGCAATTGGTCGGTGGTGTAGATGCTCCCCTCCGGATCGACTCCCACCACCCGGACCGCCGGATTGCGCTCCTTCAGGTACTTCGCCGCCCCCGAGATCGTGCCGCCGGTGCCGACACCCGCCACGAAGTGGCTGATCTTGCCTCCGGTCTGCCGCCAAATCTCGGGTCCGGTGCTCTCGTAGTGCGTCTTCGGGTTCATCGGGTTGAAGTATTGGTTCGGTTGGAACGCATTGGGGACTTCGCGGGTCAGGCGGTCGGCGACCGAGTAGTAGCTCTCGGGCGAGTCGCGTTCGACGGCCGTCGGTGTGGTGACGACCTCGGCGCCGTAGGCGCGCAACAGGGCCACCTTTTCCGGCGCGACCTTGTCGGGCATGACGAAGATGCAGTGGTACCCCTTCACCGCCGCCGCGATCGCGAGACCAACCCCGGTGTTGCCGGAGGTCGGTTCGACGATCGTCCCGCCTGGGCGCAGCCACCCCCGCCGCTCGGCCTCCTCGATCATCCGGATGCCGATGCGGTCCTTGACCGACCCGCCCGGATTGAGCATCTCCAGTTTGGCCACCACGGGTGTCCTGATCCCACGCGTGACGGCGTTGAAGCGCACCAGCGGTGTGTTGCCGAGCGTTGCCAGGAGGTTCGGTCGGATGTCTTGTTCGACTTGGAGATCAACTGAGGCGGCGTCGGCTGTCGCGGTAGCAGATTCGAGCGTCTTCGCCATCGGTGTAGTCCTAGCGCGATCGCGTTGCGGCGCAACGCACGCAAATCCAATAGACCCGAAGCGGCTCCGCTCCGACCTGAAGGTCGTCTCTACACTTCCCAAATGATAGCCGACCGTCGGCGGTGTAACGACCTCGCCCAGATGCTTAGCCGTCCAACCGCCGCTCGATTGCACGGGCGTGCGCCGTCAGTCCTTCGGCGCGGGCGAGGGCGATCGTCGCCGGTCCCAGCCGGTCGAGTGCCTTCCGGTTGGCGGCCGCCAGGCTGATCACCTTCGTGAAGTCCCCAAGATGCAGAGGAGAAAAGAAGCGCGCCGTGCCCCCGGTTGGCATGACGTGGCTCGGTCCCGCCGTGTAGTCGCCAAGGGCTTCGGGGCTGTGCTCGCCGAGGAACACCCCGCCGGCGTGTTTGACGAGCGGCACCGCCTGCCACGGGTCGCGGAGCAACAGACACAGATGCTCGGGCGCATAGGCGTTGGCGAGTTCGATCGCCGTTTCCACATCCGGCACGATCGCGATGAGGCCGTTACCGGCCAGCGACGCACCGGCGATCTCGCCCCGTTCCAGTGTCGCGAGTTGCGCCTCGAGTTCGTGTTCGACCGAGGACGCGAGCGATGCACTGGTCGTGATCAAGATCGCGGTCGCCATCGCGTCGTGCTCGGCCTGCGCGAGGAGGTCGGCGGCGGTGAGCGCCGGATCGGCGCTGTCGTCGGCCACAACCAGCGTTTCCGTCGGACCGGGCAATTGGTCGATGGCGACGGTGCCGTAGACGCGTTGCTTTGCCAGCACGACGAAGATATTGCCGGGTCCGAAGATCTTGTCGACGTGCGGAATCGACGCCGTCCCGTAGGCCATCGCCCCGATCGCCTGGGCGCCGCCGATCTGGAAAACTCGATCGACTCCGGCGATCTTCGCCGCCGCCAGGATCAGCGACGAGACCCTCCCGCCCGTGGGAGGCGAACAGACGACGATCTCGCTCACGCCGGCAACCCGAGCCGGCACGGCGGTCATCAACAGCGACGACGGATAGACCGCCGTCCCTCCCGGCGCGTAGACCCCGATCCGCTCCAACGGGCGGACGATCTGCCCCAGCGCCCCCTCCGGCGTGTAGTCGATCCACGACGTCCGCAATTGCTTGCGATGAAACGCCGCGATCTGCTCCGCCGCCGTTTCCATCGCCGCGACGAGCTGCCCATCCAACTCGCGAAGCGCTCGATCCCACTCCACTCGTGGCACTTCGAGCGACGCCGGTTCCGCGCCGTCGATCTCCCGCGTGTACCGGTGGACCGCGGCATCTCCTTCGATGCGGACGTCGCGCAAAATGCGATCGACGACCTCATCGGCCGTCAGATCCGCACCAAAGACGCGCCGGATGCCCTGCTGCACCCGTTCGGGCAGCGCCGTTTCCTCAAAACCGCGGCGGCGCGTCAATGCGACTCGCGCATCTGCCACGTCCCGTATGACGCGTATTGAACGAGGTGTCAGCGTCGTATTGGGCACGCTCAAACTCCTGACCGACAAGGACCTCTCTCGTCGTCCAAAGCGTCACGACCGCAGCGTACCCTCGACCCGCTGCTTCAGTACCTTCTCGATCCGTCCACGCACCTTGACCAACTCCGCATCGGTCAGCGCCCGATCGGGCGCGGTGAACGTCACGCGGTACGCCAGACTCTTGCGATCCTCACCGATCTGCGGACCTCGGTAGATATCGAAGAGGGCGAAACCAGTGGCAAGCGGTCCGGCACCAGCGCGAAGCGCCGCCTCGACGTCACCGGCAGGCGTGGCTTCGGCCACGACGATGGCGAAGTCCTGCTGAACCGGTAAGAATCGAGGTACCGTCACGTCCTCCGGACGCTCGGGCAGGAGCGACAGCGCGACGGTGAGATCGACTTCCGCCACCGCAACGCGCGCCGCGTCGATCCCGAACCTCGCGGCGACGTCCGGACGCAATTCACCGAAAAGCGCCAACGTCTTGCCATCGACCGTCGCTACCGCCGCGCGGCCCGGATGGAGCGCCGGATGCGATGCGGGTGCGATCACCGGAGACGGTACGCCCGCGTTTGCCCACGCCACTTCGAGTTGTCCCTTTAAGTCGAAGATGTCGAGCTCGCCCTGCTCCGCGTAGAGACCGGCCGGATCGCGGTCGCCGGCCAGGACGATGCCGCAGACCTCAATCTCGTTCGGCAGCTCGTCTCGCCCTCGCGGCAAATAGACGCGCGCGATTTCGAACAAACGGACGCCCGTCTCATGCTTCAAGTTCTCCGCCGCAATCTCCAGCAACGACGGGATCAGCGTCGTCCGGAGCAGGTTGCGGCCCGACTGCAGCGGGTTGACCACCGTCAGAAGCCGTCCCCGGGGCGCCCGCCGGACGAATCCGATTTCGGTGTCTTGGCCTTCGGCGAAGGGGGCAAGCATCTCGTCCGAGACCGTCACATAGGTGACGCACTCGTTCGCGCCGGACGCCACCAGCCCCTGCCGGACCGCGTTCTGCAGGCGATACATCGGATCGCGTCGTACCGGCACTGCTCGCCCGAGGGGCAGCGTACTCGGCAGAGATTCGTACCCGACGATCCGCGCGACCTCTTCGACCACGTCGTCCGGGATCGTCACGTCGTGACGGTACGTCGGCACCGTCACCGTCAACGTCTGGTCGTCGTCCGACCCGGCGATGTGCGGCGAGAAACCGAGTCGCGACAGCACGTCGACCGCTTGATCCGGTTCGTATCGAATCCCCAGCACCTGTTCGAATCGCGAGAACCGCATCGATAGCTCGGCCGGTCGGACTGGATCGGGGTAGACATCGCTGAGGGCCGTCACCCGCGCCCCGGGGCTGAGTTCCAGGAGGAGGTGCGTCGCCCTGGCCATCGCCGGCCCGACCAGATTCGGATCGAGACCCCGCTCGAAACGGGCCGAGGCATCGGTCCGCAGTTTCAACGCGCGCGCCGTGTGCCGGACCGACTTCATGTCGAAATTCGCCCCTTCGAGGAGGAGCGTCGCCGTCTCGGGACCGACCTCGCTGTCGACCCCGCCGATGATTCCCGCCATCGCCACCGCCCGTTCGGCGTCGGCGATCACGAGCATATCCGGCGTCAACTCGCGCTGCTGGTGGTCGAGCGTTTCGATCGTCTCGCCCGGCCTCGCACGCCGGACGACGATGCGCCCCTCCCGCAACCGATTCCGGTCGAACGCGTGCAGCGGTTGCCCCAACTCGTGCATCACGTAGTTGGTCACGTCCACGACGTTGTTGATCGGTCGCATCCCGGCCGCGGTCAACCTCCGCACCAGCCAATCCGGCGACGGCCCGACCGTGATCCCTTCGATCACGATCCCCATGTACCGCGAGCAAAGGACCGGCGCCTCGATCCTGACCAACGTGTCCGCACCGGCGGGAAACGAGCCAAGGTCCGCGACTGGAGGCATCTTGACCGTCTTGTCCGTCAACGCGGCCGCTTCCCGCGCGATCCCCAAGACGGAGAAGGCATGGACGAGGTTCGGCGTGATCTCGAATTCGATGACCGTATCGCCGAGCCACGCCTGCAACGGCGCACCGAGCGGCGCCTCCGGACTCAGCTCAAGAATCCCCTCGTGCTCGTCCGACAACCCCAACTCCTTCTCCGAGCAGACCATCCCCTCCGACTTGACGCCGCGCATCATGGCCGGTTTCAGGACCTTGACCTCACTGGTCTCGCTGTGGCCGTCGATCAACCGCGCTCCGACCAGCGCCAGCGCCACCTTCTGCCCCTGGGCGATATTCGGAGCGCCCGTAACGACGGTCAATTTGTGGCTCCCAGCCTCGACCTCCGCCAGCGTCAACCGATCGGCATTCGGGTGCTTCTCGACCTTCGTTACCAGACCGACGTAGATCTTCTCCCACTCCGCCCCCATCTCCTCGATCTTCTCCGCCTCCAACCCGGCCATCGTCAACCGGTTGGCAAGCTCCTCCGGCGTCAATCCCGTCTCGACAAAATCCGACAACCACCGCATCGGCACCTTCATCGATCGTTCTCCTCGAAGTGAGACGGACAGACGGACAGACGGGCAGACGGGCAGAGAATGACGGCGCGGACAAGACGTACACAGTTTCGGCAGCTGACGTTTTCTCTCTTCTGTCCGTCTGTCCGTCTGCCTGTCTGTCCGTCTGTCCGTCTCATATCGTCGCCGCCGCGAACTGGCGGAGGAAGCGCAGGTCGTTGCCGGCGAACGCGCGGAGGTCGTTGACCCCGTACTTCATCATCACCAGCCGTTCCACGCCCAATCCGAACGCGAAACCGGTGTAGCGTTCGGGGTCGTAGCCCACGCCCTGGAGCACGCGCGGATGGACCATCCCCGCGCCGCCCATTTCCAGCCAGCCGGTCTGTTTGCAGACGCGGCAACCTTTGCCGCCGCAGATCGCGCAGTCGACCGCGAAGTCGACGCCCGGTTCGACGAACGGGAAGAAGTCGCAGCGGAACCGAATCCGTCGCTCGGCGCCGAACAGTTGCCGCGCCATCTCCTGAAGGACCCCCTTGAGATCCGTCATCCTGATCGTCTCGTCGACCGCCAGTCCCTCGATCTGCGTGAACATCCACTCGTGCGAAGCATCTTGCGCCTCGTAGCGGTAAGCGCGACCGGGCACGATCACCCGCACCGGCGGCTGCCGCTGCTCCATCACCCGCGCCTGCATCGGCGACGTGTGCGTTCGGAGCACGATTTCCTCCCGATCAGACTCCACGATCATCGTGTCCCAGACATCGCGCGCCGGATGGTCGCTCGGGATGTTGAGGAGATCGAAGTTGTAGCGCGCCGTCTCGACCTCCGGTCCGAAAACGGTTTCGAATCCCATCAACGCAAAGATCTCGCTCACCTCGTTGATCATCTTCCAGACGGGATGGACCGTGCCCAACGACGGTCGCCGCCCCGGCAGCGTGACGTCGACCGCATCTTCGTCCAGCCGCCGCGCCAGATCGGCCGCGGCAAGGTCGGCCTCGCGCGCCTCGTAGAGCGCCGTCAACTCCCGCTTGAGCGCGTTGGCCTCCCGCCCGGCTTCGGGGCGTTGCTCCGCCGGCACGCTGCCGATCCCCCGCAGCAGCAGCGTCAACTCGCCCCGGCCGCCAAGGTATCGGCGCTCCCATTCCCGCAGCGAGTCGAGGTCCACCGCGGACTCGGCCAAATCGTTCGACGCGCGTTCTCGCAAATCCGCAAGCTGTTCCACAAACGTCATCGCTGTCGACCCGATCACTCAGCCATCCAGAAGGCAACAAAAAACCCCTCGGCAGGGACGAGGGGTCGCCACGCGGTACCACCCTGCTTCGCCGGTTCCCCGGCGCGCTCATCAGCCGAGTCAACTCGGCCACACCCCGTAATGGCGGGTCACCAGGGACGACTACCGGCGCCGTGGCGCGTTCACCGTCCGGCTCGGGAGGGAACTTCACCGCCGCGCGACCGCGGCGGCTCTCAGTCGGTGGCCTGCCGTTCCTGGTCGGCGCAACGACGGCTACTTTTCTCCGTCATCGCCGTTCGCACTCTTCAGTTGCAGCTAGTATAGCAAACGGACGCCGCGCCCACGGAATGCCCATGCGCCGCACGCGAACGGCCGTTTGGCACGGCCGTGTTTGCCTCCGCCGCAGTCGAACCCCGACGGGCCGACGGTTCAGACGCAGGTGGTCCCGTTGCAGTTGCCGGTCGTGCAGTCGCCAGCGCCGGCGCACGGACCGCCGGCGGTGCTCTGCTGGCAGATGCCGCCGCTGCAGTTGATCGTGGTGCAGCCAAACTTGTCGACGCAGGCGCCGCCGGCCGGGACGTGCCCGCAGCAGAGGCCGCCGGCACAGACGTCGGGGACGCAAGTCCCGACCGCGCAGTCGGTGTCGGTCGCGCAGAACCCACCGCCGACGCTCGGCTGGCAGACATTCCCGCTGCAGTCGAGGGTGGTGCAGGCGAATTTGTCCACGCACGGGCCGCCGGCAGGGACCTGCCCGCAGCAGAGGAGGGTGGCGCAGACATCGGCGATGCAGCTCCCCGCCGTGCAGTCGGCGTCGGAGCCGCAGGGCTCGCCGCCGATGCTCGGCTGGCAGACGCCATCGCTGCAGTGGAGCGTGGCGCAACCGAACTTGCCCACGCAGGCGCCGCCGGCGGGAACCTGCCCGCAGCAGAGGCTGCCCGGGGAACCCTGCGTACAGGCATCTTCGCGGCAGGTGCCGACCGCGCAGTCGGCGTCGGTGGCGCAGAACCCGCTGCCGACGCTCGGCTGGCAAACGTTGTTCGTGCAGTCGAGGGTGGTGCAGCCGAACTTGTCAACGCAGCGGCCGCCGGCGGGGCTTAGGCACGTGCCTTCGTCGCAGGTACCGGACTCGCAATCGCTGG
>DATBFX010000244.1:0-9291 GCA_036558305.1 Thermomicrobiales bacterium
CCGCCTACGACGAGGCGCTCCGCCGCTGGGGCGAAGACGAGACCTACAGCAAGATGGTCGTCCACGGTCAGGTCATCCCCGCCATCCTCCGCCGCTCCGACCGCGTCGAGTGGGCCGGTTTCGCCCACGGCGAGCCCGATCCGTACGCCGTGCCGGCCTGGTGGCGCGTGAAATGAGGTCAATTTGGAGACTCGCTACCTCACGTGGAGCGTCGTTTTTGAGAATCTCCAGAATCAGCTCTATACGGTTTGACAGCCGCGGGGATCATTGCTACGCTGCCTGCCCGGTTCCGAAAACTCAGGTGGGACCATCCGTTACCCTGTTGTGGCCAGATGCGTTCCGACGTGCGTGATGCGGTCCCGGTGACCGCAGGGAGACTACCGTGAGTCAGTCCGAATTCTTCACCACTGCCGGTCGACGATTAACCGAAGCGCAACTGAACCGCCGCCGGTTCATGCAGGGCTTGCTCGCCTCCGGCGCCGTCGCCACCATCGCCGGGCTGCAGCACCCGTCGCGCGCCTTCGCCCAAGCCGCCACGCCGACGACGGAGGATTGGACGCCGTACAACGGCGAACTGGCCGCCGATCAGGTGATGCGGCTGGCAACGACGGAACCGACGACCATGGATCCCGGTGTCAGCTACGGCGACGACGAACTCGACATCTTCTTCAACATCTTCGACGGTCTGGTCGGCGTCGATCAGCGGACCGGGCAGGTCGTCCCCCGCGTCGCCGAGAGTTGGGACACCAACGCCGAGGCGTCGGAATACACCTTCCACATCCGCCAGGGCGTCACCTGGTCGGATGGCACGCCCCTCAACGCCAACGACTTCCTCTACGCCTGGTCGCGCGTCCTCGACCCGAATACCGCCTCCCAGTATATCCCCGCCCTCTACCCGATCAAGAACGCCGAGAAGATCGCGAACGGCGAGTTGACCATCGACCAGTTCGGTGTCCAGGTCGTCGACGACAACACCTTGAAGGTGACGCTCGAAGGTCCGACGACCTACTTCCCGCTGCTGGCCTCCACCTGGACGTTCTATCCGGTGCCGAAGCACGTCGTCGACGCGAAGGGGAACGAGTGGGTCGAGGCCGGCAACATCGTCTCCAACGGTCCCTTCGTCATGACCGAATGGACGCACGACCAGCAAATCGTGCTCGAACCGAACGCGGCATACTACGGCGACAAACCGACGCTCACCCGCGCCGAGTACCTCATCTACGAGGACACGGGCACCAAGTCATATACCCCGTTCGAGAACGACGAACTCGATTATGCCCTTCCCGAGGGACCAGATCTGGACCGGGCCCTCGCCGATCCGGACCTGAGCAAGGACATCGTCACGTTCGAACGCTCCAACTGCTACTTCGTCGTCTGCGACACGACGAACGCGCCGACCGACAAGGTCGAGTTCCGCCAGGCCCTCTCGAAGTCGATCGATCGCAAGACCCTGGCCGAAACGGTCCTGAACAACCAATACGAAGCCGCGCCGACGCTCCTCCCGAAGAACATCCCGGGTAACAACCCCGACGCCGGCTTGGGCGAAAGCCTCGACGAGGCAAAGCAACTCCTGACCGCGGCCGGTGTCGACCCATCCTCGGTCAAACTCGACCTCACCTTCATCGGCAATGATTCTTTCTACTCGACACTGGTCCAGTACCTCCAATCCACCTGGCAGCAGAACCTGGGGATCACGATCAACCTGGCTCCCCTCGCCGACAGCAACGCCTACAGCGATTGGCGGGCCTCCCGGGAGACCCAACCCTTCAATATCTACACCGCTACCTGGGGTTCGGACTTCGCCGACGCATCGAACTGGATGAACCAAAACTTCACCCACGCCGCCGATCACTACCGCAACCACTGGAATTACCCGGAGTTCGATCAGTTGGTGGGTCAGGCGCTGACCAACCTCAACACCGAGGAGCGCAACCAGCAGTACGCCCAATCCGAGAAGATTCTCCTCGAGCAGGCACCGATCATCCCCGTTGTCCACGGGAAGTCCTTCCGTGCCGTCAAGCCCTGGGTGAAGGACATCTTCTTCCAGCCTGTGCTGTCAGTAGTCCATCTCCGCACGATCAAGATCGCCGCGCATTAGACGAGGCGTCAGTGGTCAGGCGTCAGGGGTACGACGTGATTCGTTCTCCTGACCCCTGACCCCCGTCCCCTGACCCCTGAGTGATAGGTGCGTAGAACCCGATGGGACGCGGAGCCTACATCCTCCGCCGGTTGCTTCTCCTGGTGCCGACGCTGCTGGCGATCTACACCCTCACCTTCCTTTTGATCCACGCCACCCCCGGCGGGCCGTGGTCGCAAGGCGAAAAACCGGTTCCGCCGATCGTCCTCAAGCATCTCAACGAGGCGTACGGCCTCGACAAACCGCTCTGGCAGCAGTACACGGACTACCTTTGGAACGCCCTCCACGGCGACTTCGGTCCCTCGTTCACCCAGCGATCGCGCTCCGTCTCCGACATCATCGGCGCCACCTTCCCGGTTTCGTTCAAATTGGGCGTCGTCGCGATGGTGATCGCGGTCGTGTTCGGGCTTTCCCTGGGTACGATCGGAGCCATCAGGCACAACACCGGGATCGACTACGTCACCAGTTTCGTCGCCATCGTCGGTATCTCGACCCCGTCTTACGTGATCGTCTCGCTCCTGGTGCTTCTCCTCGCCAGCACCCTTCACCTCGTTCCCACCGGGGGTTGGGACGGTCTCGCCAGCACCAAAATCCTGATCCCCGCGATCGCCCTCGCCCTCTACCCGGCCGCCGTCCTCGCCCGTTACACCCGCGCCAGCATGCTGGAGGTCCTCTCCACCGATTACGTGCGGACGGCCCGCTCCAAGGGTCTCCGCGAGTACGCCGTCATCTCCCGCCACGCGATCCGCAACGCGCTGCTGCCGGTCATCACCGTCTCCGGCATCATCTTCGCCGACGTCATCACCGGGTCGTTCTTCGTCGAATCGGTCTACTCGGTTCCAGGGTTGGGTCGCTACTTCGTCAAGAGCATTACCGAACGCGACTACCCGGTCATCCTCGGCACCGTCCTGCTCTTCGGCACCGTCATCTCGGTCATGAATTTGATCGTCGATATCCTGTACCCGCTGCTCGATCCCCGGATGGAAAGGTGACGCCGGTGGCCTCCCGCAACGCCCAGGCCCTCCCCACCGTCGCCGAACCGGCGGCCGGCATCGCCGGCGCTTCACCGCGGATCGAAGGATTTTGGGGCGCCGCCTTCCGCCGCCTCCGCCGCAACCGGCTCGCCTTCGCCTCGGGTCTGTTCATCATTGCCATCGCGCTCGCGGCGATCATCGTCCCGATGCTGTCCCCGACCAGCTACGCCCACCAGGATTACAGCGTCGTCAAGCAGGGACCAAGTTGGAACCACATCATGGGGACCGACCAATTGGGCCGCGACATCTTCATTCGCCTCGTCTTCGGCGCCCGCATTTCGCTCACCGTCGGCATCGTCGTTCAGCTGGTCATCACCATCGTCGGCGTCCCGGTCGGCATGATCGCCGGATATGCCGGCGGCAAAACCGACACCCTCATCATGCGCGCCGTCGACGTCCTCTACGCGCTCCCGACCCTCCTCTTCGTCATCGTCATCATGACCTACCTGCGCGGCACTTTCGAGAGCGAGCCCGGCGGTCTATGGGGCGTTGTCGCGCGGCTGGACAGCAGGACCGGTGGTTTGGTCGGAGTCTACATCGGTCTTGGACTGATCAGTTGGTTGACCGTCTCCCGGATCGTCCGCGCCAACACGATGTCCCTTAAGGAAAAGGAATTCGTCGAAGCCGCACGCGGTCTCGGCGCCGGACACCAGCGGATCATGTTCCGCCACCTCCTCCCCAACACCGTCGCCCCGATCGTCGTCGCCACCACCCTCGGCATCCCGGCCGCGATCCTGACCGAAGCCGGAATCAGCTTCCTCGGTCTCGGCGTCATCCCGCCGATGCCGAGCTGGGGTTTGATGATCAGCGAGGCCATCCCCAACCTCCGCGCCCACCCCTACATGCTCATCTTCCCCGCCACCGCCCTTTCCCTCACCGTCCTCGCCTTCAACTTCCTCGGCGACGGCCTCCGCGACGCCCTCGACCCCTGGATGAAACGATAATCAGTCCGGCTCGGCCCCCCGGCCCCCCAATCCTGGGGGGAGACGAGAGGGGGGCGCGTTCACCCCCCAGGATTGGGGAGCCGGGGGGGCCGAAGCTCGAAGCTTTCTGCTATAGTGACCCCGTGACAACGGCGCGCCGCCGCCATCCCCGTCGATCCCGAACGTCTCCCCGCTCTCTGAAGGAGTTTCGCCGTGGCTCGCCGCGGTCAGCGGGAGGCTGTGCCCAAACAGGTGCGCGACGACGAGGTCGCCGAACCGGCCGGTGTCGAGATCGAGGAGCAGTCGCGTCGCCTGCACGGCAGTTTCCGCCTCGGAGCCGAACCGGTCTTCGCCGAATCGCGGAAAACCTTCAACCTCCGCCCGTCGATTGACGAGCTGCCGGAGGAACAGTCGCTCGCGATCGAGATCAACGGCCGCCCCGTCGCGACGCTGCTCTGCTCCCCGGTGGGGACCGCCGAGCTCGCGCTTGGTTGGTCGTTCGGCCAGGGCTACTACGACGATCCCGGTCAGGTGCAGCAGGTGACGCCGTACGGCGACCGCATTTCGCTGATGATTGATCGACCGGGTCCTGGCGGCGGTTCATGGCGGGGCGTGGTTGCCTCCGGTTTCGATGCATCCGCCGTCAAGACGGCCCGCGCCGTCCTCGGACGGGCGAACGGCACCGACGGTGGACCGGTCCGATTCGACCAGACGCACTTCCTCGCCGTCGTCGAGCGGGTCTGCGCCCGGTTCCGTGATGGGTGCGGCGCGGATGCCGTGCATCACGCCGCCGTCACCGACGGCGATCGCGTCTGCGCCGTCTCGCGCGACGTCTGTCGCCACAATGCGGTCGATAAGGTGGTCGGTTGGACCCTGTCGCAGCCCATGGATCGCGGGGGCCTCGTCCTTTGTCTCTCGGGGCGGGTCAGCGCCGACGTCGCCTACAAGGCCGCTCGCGCCGGATTCCCGATCGTCGCGTCGCGCTCACTCCCGACCTGCGAGGCCGTGGAGCTGGCCCACGCGGCGGGGATCACGCTCATCGGTCGTGTCCTCGAACCGTCGCGAGCCATCTTTGCCCACCCCTGGCGACTGACCGCCGACGATGATGGGTGACGTCGAGGCGCAACCTACCCGTTCGGGCATAGACAGCTACCCCTTCAACCCCCTAGGATTCCTCACACCGGGCGGGCATCTGCGCCGGCCGCGTGCAATGTGCGCCGCGCCCCGGCGGAGTCTCCGACACCAGATGCACCAATCACGCCGTCTCGCCCGCGGTCACGAAGGATCGGACAACACCGATGTCAGACAACCAGAATGGAAACAGACCGCCACGCAGCCCCCTGACCGGCCCGCCTGATGGCGAACGGCCGCGCCGGCCGATCGGTCCCACCGGACCGCAAACGCCGCAACGCCGTCCTCGCGTGCCAAGTTGGATCGTCGTCGTCCTCCTCGTTGGCATCATCAGCTGGTACGCCTACCAGTTTTTCCAGCCGAGCGAGGGTTCCGGGCGGACCTCGGTGCCCTACTCGACCTTGACCACCCTCGTCCAGCAGGACAACGTCAGCTCCGTGGTCATCACCGACAGCACCGTCGAAGCCGACTTGAAACAGCCCATCCTCTGGGATAAGGACAGCGAAACGGTCGTCGCCGCCGGCTCCGACAACGCCGGCAAGGCGTCCTCGGTGAGCAAGATCAAGTCGACCATCCCGCCGATCGTGCGCAGCGACAACCAGGCGCTGCTTGCCTTGCTCGGCCAGCACAACGTGACGGTCAAGGGCAAGAGTTCGGGCGGTTCCCTCTGGACCGGTCTCCTCTTCAGCGTCCTGCCGTTCCTGCTCTTCCTCGGTTTGATCGTCTTCATGGGGCGGTCGATGACGCGCGGGCAGCAAAACGTCTTCGGTTTCGGCCGGAGCCGCGCTCGTCAGCACGATCCCGAACGCCCGCAGGTCACCTTTGCCGACGTCGCCGGTGAGGATGAGGCGAAACAGGAGTTGACCGAGGTCGTCGACTTCCTGCGCAACCCGGCCAAGTACCACCAGCTCGGAGCCCGGCTGCCGCGCGGCGTCCTCCTGGTCGGTCCTCCGGGTACCGGCAAGACGTTGATGGCGCGCGCCGTCGCCGGTGAGGCGGGGGTGCCGTTCTTCAGCGTCTCGGCCTCCGAGTTCGTCGAGATGTTCGTCGGCGTCGGCGCCAGCCGGGTGCGCGACCTCTTCGAAAAGGCCAAGGCGGCCGCCCCCGCGATCATCTTCGTCGACGAGCTCGACGCCGTCGGTCGCCAGCGCTTCGCCGGTCTCGGCGGTTCGAACGACGAACGCGAGCAGACCCTCAACCAACTCCTCGTCGAGATGGACGGCTTCGAGACCAACCAGGAAGTCATCGTCATGGCCGCCACCAACCGGCCGGACGTGCTCGACCCCGCCCTCCTCCGCCCCGGTCGCTTCGATCGCCAGGTCACCGTCGGGCTCCCGGACCGCACCGGTCGCGAGGCGATCCTCAAAATCCACACCCGCGGTATCCCGCTGGCGCGCGAGGTCGATGTCTCCGGTCTCGCCCGCGCCACCACCGGCTTTTCCGGCGCCGACCTCTCCAACCTCGTCAACGAGGCGGCACTCACCGCCGCCCGCCGCAACCGCAAGGAGATCACCAACAGCGACTTCGACGAGGCCCTCGACAAGGTGCTCCTCGGCACCGTCCGCAGCGGCATCATGTCGAAGAAGGAGCGCGAGGTCGTCGCCTTCCACGAGGCCGGCCACGCCCTCGTCGCCCACCTCACCCCCGGTGCCGATCCCCTCCGCAAGGTCAGCATCGTCCCCCGCGGTCGCGCCCTCGGCGTCGCCATCCAGACGCCGGAAGAGGACCGCTACAACGTCTCCAAGACCTACCTGGAAGGCCGCCTCGCCACCGCGCTCGGCGGTCGCGCCTCGGAAATCATCACCTTTGACGAGGTGACGACCGGTGCCGAGAACGACCTGAAGCAGGCGACCGCGATGGCACGGCGGATGGTCGGTCTCTGGGGAATGAGCGAAGAAGTCGGTCCCGTCTACCTCGGCACCGGCGAGGAGCACGTCTTCCTCGGGCGCGAGATCACGCAGGAGCGGGCCTTCTCCGACGCCACGGCGACCCGCCTCGACCAGGCCGTCCGCGACATCGTCGAGGCCTCCCTGGAACGGGCAATCACCCTGATCCGCCAGAACCGCGACAAGCTCAACGCCCTGGTCGTCGCGCTCCTGGAGAAGGAAACCCTCGACGCCAGCGAAGTGACCGACATCTTCGGTCCGCGCCCGGTCGAGGGCAACGACCCGCTGGCCGGTGCCCAACCACCGGTGATTACGGCCGCAGATTAGCCTCGGCCCGTTGCACGCAGGCATCTTGGCGACATTTCGTAGGGGCGGACCGCCGTGTCCGCTCTGCTACGCACGCGCACTCGGGGAGGGCGGAAACGGCGGTCCGCCCCTACTGTCGCACGACGTTGGTCTGCACTGGAGACATGTCTATCCTGCCCTAAACGCCCCCGCTTCCGCACCGGCCCGCAACGTCGCGTCGATGTCCACGACGCACGGCCCGTCGTCGTTCAACGTAACGGCCAGGCTCTGCTCCCGCCCGAGCAATTCGAACTCTCTTTCGCCGTCGAGCGCAACCGTGCCGGGTGCGGCGTCCATGGCGACCGTTTCGCCGGGAGCGATCAGCGACGCCGCCTCGATCGGTATCCGGCGAATCAGTCCGGGCGCGATCGGTGTCACCACCGTTCGCTCGCCCCGTCCGATAACGATGTGCACGCCTCTTGCCGATCCGCAACACTCCGGGAACAGCAAACCGCCGAGACCGCAGATCCCGATCTCCGCCGCCGCCACCCGCGAGAGCACGACTTCGCGCAGGTGCGCCGGGTCCCAGAGCGCCCGCGCCCCGACCCAGGCATGGCCGGACGTGACCACGTCGATCAGGGCCAGATCGCGGAACTGGCCGTCCACGACCACGTCCAGGCGCGGTAGCCGTCGCACACCGCGCTCGGCGGCAACGGCGCCGGTCGCGATCAAACCCGCCGCAAGACCGGCCAGCGTGCCCTCGACCATCCGAGGGAAGACGTTGTTCGTCCCGGTCGAAATCGGCACCAGCGGGACCTCGCCGCTCCCCTTCGCCACGACCCGATTCGTCCCGTCTCCGCCCAGGGTCACGATCGCGCCCGCTTCGAGATCGACGATGCGCCGAGCGGCTTCGTACGAGTCCCCGGGATCGTTCAGCACGGCCATCGGCAGTGGTTCAGGTTCCAGCCGCAGTTCGACACCGGCCACCGCCCGCGCCACGATCGCGTAGGTGTCCGGCATGAACCAGACGCGCGACACTCCCACCGCGTCGAGACCCAACAGCACGCGGCGAACGATGTTGATCTTTTCGTTGTTGTCGAACGTCGACCCGTGGGCGACGAGTCGCCGGATGTCCTTGCCCGAGGCGGGATTGGCGATGATCCCGACCGTTCCCTCGCCCATCACCCGGCAAGCGACCGCGCGAACCGGTCGATCGCGCCTGCGAGCCCAGGCGAGTCCTCGACCTGCGGCACGTGTCCGATCGCCGGCATCACCTTGAGGATGGCATCGGGTAACGTCGAGAGCGCTCCGGTCGCGTGATCGAGCGGGATCACCCGGTCCTTCGCCCCCCACACCAGCAGCGTCGGCCGGTCCACCGCGCCGAGCCGGTCGCGGATACCCAACCGCTGCCCGCTCCGGTCGAACGCCGCCGCGGCGACCGCCCGCTGGGCGTCCCAAGCGCCCGGACTGAGTTGCGTCTGCGCCATCTCGTCGATCCCGCGATCGACGACCAGACGTTGGTCCTCGAAGAACAACTCCAGCAGCCCGCGCGATGTCGCCCTACCCGGTTCGCCTTCCATCAGGTCGAGCAACTCGCCGGCGACCTCGTCGCCCAAGCCGGCGCTATCGACCAGGACGAGCCCCGTCACTGCGTCCGGCCGCGCGAGCGCCAACTCCATCGCCACCGCACCGCCGAGCGAGTGGCCGACCACGATCGCCGGCGTCAGCTTCAGCCCCGCCATCGCCTCCCCGATCGCCGCGGCCAGTCCCGACACCGAGTAATCGACCGTGTCCGGCGCCGACTTGTCGCTCTGGCCGTGACCCGGCAGATCGATCGCGACCACCCGGTACCGCTCGGCGAGCTCCCCAAGCACCATCTGCCACGTGCTTTGCGA
>DATBFX010000245.1:0-8670 GCA_036558305.1 Thermomicrobiales bacterium
GTAGGTGCGGCGGCGCGGCCAGTCGATGCGGTCGCCGAGGAGGGCGAGGACGGCCGGGATCAGGGTCAGCGTGGCGAGGACGGCGACGATGACGACGAGGATGGCGCCGATGCTGAGACTGCGGTAGATGTTGTTGGGGACAATGAACATGCCGGCGAGAGCGAAGACGACGGTCATGCCGGAGAAGAGGACGGCGCGGCTCGCCGTCGACCCGGCGATCTGGATGGCGTCGAGTTTCGCCGACCCGCGCCGCCGCTCCTCGCGGTAGCGCTCGACCACGAAGAGCGAATAGTCGATGCCGACCGCCAGCCCGATCATCGTGATGATGTTGGTGACGAAGAAGGAGAGTTCGCCGATGTGGCTGACGAGCGCGGTCAGACCGAAGGCGACGCCGATGGCGACGAAGGCGAGGATGATCGGAACGAAGGCGGCGACCAGCGCCCCGAAGACGACGATCAGGATCAGGAAGGCGATCCCGGCGCCGATACTCTCGCCGCGCTTGATGTCTTCCTCGGAGATCGTGTTGATCTCCGCGCTGCTGCTGGCATCGCCGACCGTCAGCACCTGGAACCCGGCGCCCGCGACGGCGTCCCGCTGTCCGTGAATGATCTTGAGGAAGGCTTTGCCGTGGTCGGCCGCGTCGTTCAGCGTACCGGTCAGCGTGACCGGAATGATCGTCGTTTTGCCGTCGGCGGAGACGAGACCCTTGGCGGCGTCGGGATTCTGCTTGCTGACCTCGTAGTAGTTCGTGACGCTGGCGACCTTGCTATCGGCGCGAACGGCGTCGGTGACCTGCTGGACGGTCTGCTGGAATGTGCCGTCGGGGTCGTTGGCGACCGTCGCCCCCGTCGACGAGCGGACGATCACCGTTTCGGTGCCGGAGCGCTCCTTCCGGATGCCGTGGTTGACGATGGCATCCCATCCCTGTTGGGACTCGGGGTTGTTGAGCAGTTTGACGTCGGACGTGGATTGGAGCGGGAACGCTCCCTGGATCGCCCCGAAGACGACGAAGATGGCGACCCAGACGATGACGGTGCGCCAGGGGTGGCGCGAACTGAAGCGGGCGAGTCGAGCAGTGGACGATAGTGAAGCCATAATCACTCCTTCGAACAGGCCCGACGCGACGTCGGTGGCGCGCCGGTCGGGGTTGCGCCCCGCGATCCCATGCCGAAACCGAAACCGTTGCCGGTGCGATACCCCGCCCCATCACCCGACCGACTCGGGCAGGCGACGGTGTGCGGAGCATGGCGCGAACATCAAACCGGACCGTGTACCTCCCTTTCACGCGGTGCGAAAATTAGATCAATCACTCTCATTTTAGAGTGTACACTCTAAAATCGCCCTTGTCAAGAGGGCACCGGCCTCCCGTAGGAATAACGCGCACCTCCGAAGGTTGTGCGATCGACCTCGCGACGGTGCGGTAGAAAGGCCAGATCGATCAGGTGCTGCAGTCCAATGGTCGTCTGCCATCGACCTGCGGTGGCGCGGCCGGTCCCAACCATTACATGACGTCGTGCGGCAGGAAGTCGTAACCGATCTGGGGAACACCTCTCTCGATGGGCTGGCTCCCTTTCCTATGCCGATCGGATTTGTTAGGCTGGGCGCGAGGAGGATAGCGCGATGCCCGTCAAACGCGATCCCCAATTGGAAAACCTGATCCAACAGAAGGTCGACGTGGGTGGCTATCCGAATGCGTCGGCGGTCGTGCGCGAAGCGTTACGCCTCATGGACGCACGAGAGCGCCAGGTGCAGCGGCTCCAGGCTGCGCTGGGCGAGGGCGAAGAAGGGGAGGCCGTCCCCTGGACGCCCGAATTGATGGAGCAATTGACGCGAGAAGCAGACGAGCCGGATTTGGCCGACGCGATGCCCGATCCGTCCGTCTGGCCATAAGGTGAAGATCGTTCTCAAACCCACCGCCCGACGAGACGTGCGGACCATCCCCCGGTACAGCCGGCAGATGTGGGGCGAAGCGCAGCGCAATGCCTACCGACGAGCGCTTGATGAGGCGTTCGAAACGCTTGCGACCTATCCGCTCGTTGGACAGGCCCGTGAAGATTTGCGCCCCGGTTTGCGTTCTCTGCCGGTTCGTCAGCACCTGATCTTCTACCGTGTTGGCCCACAAACGGTAATGGTGATCCGCAAATTGCACGCCCAGATGGACCTGCTCTGCACCTCGACGAATGACCTGCCGCGGACTGCGGAGCGGCGGAGCCACCTTCCGGGTCATCCGTTCCTCCTCAACCCGAACGGTCTGGCCTACGCGTCATCGGTGAATCGCGAATCCAACGATTGCGCGGCCGGTCCCAACCACTCCTTGAGGTCTTGCGGCAGGGCCTCGTAGCCGACGATGGCGACGAGGTCCATCAACCACCGACGCGTCGCCTCGTGCAGCACGGCGTAGCCTCCACGGTCGTAGGTCGCGAGGGAGCCATCGACCCGCTCTCCGCGTTCGTAGGCCGCGCGCTGCCCTTCGAGCCAGGCGAGGGCAACGTCGTACTGGGCGAGCAAGGCGGCGAAGCGGTCGAGGTTGATCCGAATTTCGCTCGGTCGCGAATGCGCCAGCCACCGTGCTTCGAACTCCTGGACGAGCGCGGGCAGCGCGTCCCGTTGCCGCCGCATCGCCGCGAGCAGCGCATCGAACCGGCGGCGACCGCCGTCCGTCGGCCCCGCTTCGCCGCCGAGTTCGGCGAGGAGGGCACGGACGGCACGTGTCGTCTCGATCTTCTCGGTCGCGAAGCGGAGTTCGGCGACCGTGAACCCGAGGTCGTGCCGGATTTTGCTGTCCCGGACGCGGCCGAGCAGCGGGAGGAGGGCCACGGCGGCATCCCGCGTCGCCGCGACCGTTTCCACGGGCGCGATCTCGCAGAGGGTCCCGGCGAGTGGTTCCTCGAACAGCGCCATCGCGGTATTCCAGGTCGTCAGCCAGTCGGGTGCGGTTTGGGTCGTCGCGCCGAGCCGGCGGATGGCCGCCGTGACCGTGCCGCTGCCGTCGCCGAGGAACAGCCGGTCGAAGGCGACCTCGAAGTCGTCGCGGTCCGTCTCGCCGCCGGACCAACCGACCTCGGCGCCCCAGAGATAGGGATACCAGGAGTTCGACGGCGTCTGGTAGTGACCGCCGTCGCCCCATTCGGTCAGGAGCATGCCGCCGGCGCCGGCCCCGATCCCCTGGCAGACGTAATCCCGCGTGTTGGCGACGGCGTTCTCCAACCGGGGGTAGAGCGTCGTCCAACTCGAGGTGGCGGGGCAGACCCAGAAGGGGCGACCGGATGCGGCGAGGGCGTCGAGCGTTTCGTACCGTGGCTGCGATTCGTACGACCAGTCGAGGAGCAGGACGTCGTCCGGGAGCTCGCCCATCAATTCCGGATGGAGTTTGAGCACGTCCGCCCACATCATCATCCGGTGACCGCGTTTGGTGACGAGTTCGTGCAGGCGCCGAACGTGGCGCAGGTAGACGCGGCCGATCCCTTCGGACCGCGTCAATTCCCGCGATTGGCCAAGACCCATGTCCCACGGTTCGTCGGCGCCGACGTTGAACCAGCGGGACGAAAAACAGGGCAGGAGATCGCCGTAGAGTTCGTCGAGGAGCGCGAACGTCTCGTCCCGGGCGGTTGCCAGCGACCACTTCCAGGCGGTCTCCGCCAGTTGCTCGTACCGGGGCAGTTTCAGCATCGCCAGGTGATGACCGAACGATTGCAGGTTCGGGACGAGTTCGACGTGGTGTGCGTGGCAGACCGCGTCGAGGGCGACGATGTCCTCGGGTGTCAGCGCGCCCGCACTGGCGCCGATTTCGGGGTGACGGGGGAAGAGGAACGTGTGCTCTACGTAAAGTTGGAGGTGGTTGTATTTGTAGTGGGCGAGTGTGCGAACCAGACCGAAAAGCGTCTCGCGCGTCGGCACGCGGCCGCGCGAGACGTCGAGCATCAGACCGCGGACGGGAAGGACGGGGGCGTCCGCGATGCGCAACGCGGGCCAGACCCGAGCCGCAGACTTGGCGATCTGGATGAGCGTCTGCACCCCGTAGAAGAGACCCGCCGCCGCGCTCGCGGCGACCACGACCCCGCGCTCGCCGATCTCCAGGGTATAGCTCTGACCGGTCGCGTCGTCGCCGGTCAGGACGAGCGAGATCGCACCGTCGCGGGGACCCGCCTCGGCCGCGACGATCGGCGGCGAGAAACCGAGGAGATCCGCCAGCGAGGTTTGCAATCCGCGCGCGGTGTGCCGGGTGTGCTCGTCGGGGACGGCACCGGTGACGATCGGGGTCGCCGCGTCGATCGCGAACGCCCCGCCGGCGCTGATCAGTTGCCGGGGGCGTGGCAGCAGCCTCAACTCGTCGACCGTCATCGGCGTCGCTCCTCGTCATTCGTGCCGGTCGGTTACCGGCGCCACAGCCTAGCACGACCTCGTCAACCGGTCGCCGTCCCGCCTTCCGTCTCCCGCCCTTCGCCCTCTTGTCGTACCACCGGCGCCAAGACGACGATCGTGACGCCGAGGACCGCGACGATGCCGAGTGCCAAGCGGAGACTCGTGACCTGGGCGACGAGCCCGATCAGCGGCGGTCCGGCCAGGAACCCGGCGTAGCCGACCGCGGTGACCGCGGCCAGGGCGGAACCGGCGGCGATGCCGGGAACGCGACCGGCGGCACTGAGCACGATCGGGAAGAGGCAGGAGAGCCCGGCGCCGACGCAGGCGAACCCGGCCAGGGCGGCGGCCGGTTGACCGAGGATGAGAGCGAGGCCGAGTCCGATCGCGACCACCGAACCGCCCGCCCGAACGAGCGGTACCGGTCCGAGGCGCGCGGTCAGGCGGTCGCCCGTCAACCGGCCGAGTGTCATCGTCGCCGAGAACACGGCGTACCCGGCGGCGGCGAACCCGGCGCCGGTCTCGAGCGAGTTGCGAAGGTAGACGGCGCTCCAGTCGGCCATCGCCCCCTCGCCGAGGAGTCCGCAGAAGGCGACGGCGCCGAGGGCGATCAGCGGACCCGAGGGGCGGACAAAGACCGGCCCGTGCCTGCTGCCCCGTCCTCCCTCGTCCGGCAGCAGCCACCGCGAGGCGACGAAGGCGGCGGCGCCGAGGACGATCGCCGCGCCAACGAGGTGGGCGACGGTACCGACGCCGGCCGCGACGATCGCGACGGCCAACGCCGAACTGGCCAGCCCGCCGAGACTGAAGACGCCGTGGAAGGTCGACATGATCGGCCGGCGGTAGCGCTGTTCGACGGCGACCGCTTGCGTGTTCATCGCGACGTCGAGGATGCCGTTGGCCGCGCCGAGCAGGACCAGGGCGAGGACGAGGAGCGGCAGATCGGGGGCCAAACCGGGCAGCGGCAGGGCGGCGCAGAGCGTCAGGACCGCGGCGTGCGTCGCCCGGCGGCTGCCGACGTGGGCGATCACCCAACCGCTGGCCGTGGTCGCGACTAGCGCCCCGACCGCCGTCCCCAGGAGCGCCAGCCCGAGCGTCCCGTCGCTCAGACCGAGTTTGCGCTGGACGGCCGGGATGTGCGGGAACCAACTGGAGAGGGCAAACCCGTTGATGCCGAAGATCGCCAGGACGGCGCGCCGCGCCGCCCGCGCTCGACTCATCGCGTCAGATGGCCGATCGACGCCTGTCAGCCCCACCCGCCCTTCCGTTCTTCGGGTCTGTGGCGGCGAATGGTCACGTTCCGTCGAGCTCAACCGGTTCGTAGTGCTCGACGACCGGGAACGGATCGTAGAAGTGATGCAGCAGCGCCTTCCATTCCCGATACCGCGGCGATCCCCGAAACCCGACCGTGTGGTCCTCCAACGTCTCCCACCGCACGAGGAGTACGTATTTGTCTCCGACCTCCAGACAGCGTTGCAACTCGTGACCGGGATACCCCGGCATCGAGGCGACGATCGGCGACGCCTGCCGGAACGCGGACTTGAACGCTGCTCCCTCGCCGGAGCGGACGTTGAGGATGGCGACTTCGAGGATCATGGCGAACAGCTCCATCCTTGCCCACGAACGAAATGATCGTTTGCCTTCGTCGTGTCAACGATCGATCATACTCGGGCGGCGGGATCGTCTGGCATGGCGACTGGCGAGGCGGTTGTCGGCTCCGCCGATCGGCTCGAGGAGAGGAGCTGCCGTGGGAGAATTGCGCGACGTTCGCCCGCGTGACGCGATCGCGGCGCTGGAACGAGCCGGAGGTCGCATCCGCCACGGCAAGGGAGACCACGTCAACATCAAGATGCCGAACGGACAGATCGTCACATTTTCCGGGAAGCGCGAGCCAATCAAGATTGGGCTGTTGAAGGCGATGCTTCGCAAGGCCGGCTTGACAGAGGAAGAGTTCGTGCGCCTGCTCGAAGGAGACCGCTGATGGAATTCCTGCTCGTGATCCACCCAGCCGAAGAGGGAGGGTACTGGGCCGAGGTCCCCGATGTCGAAGGATGCTTCGTCCAAGGTGAGACGATCGAGGAGCTACTCGACGACGCTCCACGCGCCATCGCTTCGCACATCGAAGCATTGCGAGAGGACGGACAGCCGGTACCGAAGCCGCGAGGGGTCGTTCTGGCGACGGTAACGGCTCCCGTGCCTGCCGCATAGAAAGCCCCGTCGGCTCGTTGGCGCAGCCAGCGGATGGCTGTCGGGCAACTCGGCCCTATAATCCTCGCACGAGCAGCGGTTGGGCCGACTGCTTGAAAGGAAGCGCCTTATGCCATCACGTGCTACCGCCGGCACGACACCATCGGTCGACGCCATCAAGAAGCTCTTTGATATTGAGGACTGGGCGGCCGGCCGTCGCTACCTTGTCGACCGCCCGTTCCTCGTGCCCCTGTTGGTAGAGGCTCGCCAAAGAGTGTCGCGCTACTTCCCTGACTAGCTGCGCATTGGACTCCAATTGCTGGTCGATCGCGACGATTGGAGACACGTTGTTCTCTTCGCCGTCATTCGGACCGCCCTCCCCGAGGATGATGCCCTGAGACGACTCGACCGGTTCGATGAGGAATGGTGGCTCAAGGCAGGGGCGCGGGCGAGCGGGCAATTGACGATCGACGTCGAATCGGTTTCGTGACGTTCGATTGACGCGGGCACAAGGATCTGCCGGAAGTCGTGTACGGACATTGCAAATCTGCAACGTGTGGTGCTACTATCTGACCAGGCTGCGTAAGCGGTCGTAACCTGCAATCCCCGATGGGGCTTCGCGCGAACAGTCTCCGGATGGAGGCGTGCCTGGACAAGTACCAGGATAGCGCGGAGCCCCATCAGTTTTCATCGATCCGGATCGCCTGCTCTTGGCCATCCCAATCCCAAATTTCGTGAATCCGAGGTTTGATCAGATCAAGGTAGCGATCGTTCGATCGCGCCCGGCTGGCATAGATGGCGCCCGAGATCATGTCGGTCGCTTGGATCAGCGCGTCGCCTTGCGACTTCCGGTGATGGATCTCTCTGAGCCGCCGTCGGTCATCGTGGAGATTGAGCGCCCGCCGGAGCGAAGTATTGAACTCCTGCTGCGCGCGTCGTCCACGGATGTACTCATCCATAACCAACGTCGTCTCCGAAAGGGCCTCTCCGTTTCGGAGCAGGATGTTGCGGACCAGCGTTGCATAGAGGGCTTCCTGGCTTCGCAATTCCGGCTTCCCAAGCAGAAGTGCCTTGTGAACGACGAGCGCCCGGACCGAGATGTCGTGTCTCCGCAATTCGTCGAGGAATCGTTCCCGCCGAGGGTGCGCCGTCTTGGCGAAGCGGAACTCCTCGCGACGTGCCATGCCGAGTGCGTCGCGGAGTTCTTCAATCGCGGCGTATACGGGACCCGGATCGTCGATTAAGACCAGCGTCAGGACAAAGTAGTCCGACGTACCACTCCCAAGCCGCTTGAAGCCGGTGTCGCCCGATTCGTCCAGGTAGGCGAACGTTGACACGAGCTGCCTCGCTTCGATCTGTCGATGCGAGGAGATCGGATCGCGTCCAACCGCCTCATTCAATGCCGACAAGGTTCCGATGCGCAGCATACAATCCTCGGCGATGACGTTCTCGCACAGAGATGTGTATTCGCCCACAACCCTTGGTCGCCGATGAACCTCCGCCAACTCCGCACCACCTACGACCAGCGCGCCCCGACCTACGACGAATCCGCCGCGTTCGGCGAACGCCTCTTGCTTGGCAATCTGCGGCAGGCGTTCGGCGCCGAGCTCCGCGGAACGACGTTGGAGGTGGCCATCGGCAGCGGCCTGAACCTGCCCTTCTACACCGACGCGGTGACGCATGCGACCGGCGTCGACCTGTCGGCCGGAATGTTGGCGGAGGCGATGTCGCGGGCGCGGCAGCTTCGGTTGCCAATCCGCTTCGCGCAGATGGACGGTCAGCACCTGGCGTTCGCGGACGCGAGTTTCGACACGGTCGCGGTCAGTCTGTCGCTCTGCACGATTCCGGACCCGATCGCGGCGTTGCGGGAGATGGCGCGCGTCTGCCGTCCGGAGGGGAGGGTGGTCCTGTTGGAGCACGTCCTCTCGCCGGTCTGGCCGGTCGCGGCGCTCGAACGGCTCTGGTCGCCGTTCCAGGAGCGGTCAATCGGCTGTCACCTGACGCGGCGGACGATCGAGACGGCGGGCGAGTTGGGGTTCGCGATCGAATCGGAGCGGTCGCGGTTCTGCGGGGTGTTTCGACTGGTCGTGGCGCGGCCGCCGGGCGTACGATAGGCGGACAGGC
>DATBFX010000246.1:0-22275 GCA_036558305.1 Thermomicrobiales bacterium
GATCGCCTGCGTGCCGATGGGTGCCGCGGCAAAGCCCTCCTGGTCGAGCACGACGGCGAGCTGCACGGCCAGCGCGACCAGCGAGAGGCGCTTCCCCTCCCGCTCCTCGTCGTCGGGACCGAGGAGTTCCTGCGCCGCCGCTCCCCACATCGCGACGGTCGCCCGCCGCCGCCCCGCCCGTTCCCGCAGGACGCGCGGGGGGAAAAGCCGCTCGCCCCGGTAGGCGAGTTGCACCTCACCGACAAGGAGGTCGCCGATGTGGCGCGCCGCATCGCCGGCTGCACCCGCTCGATGGTTCGCGATCCTGTCGCATGCCTCCTGCCAGTCCTCATCGGCGAGCCACCACTCGATGGCGAGGGCATCGCCATTGACTTGCCTCCACGATGGCGGGGTGGGCGGCATGGTGTCGTTAGCGCAGCTCATGGTCATCTCCTCCGTTCGTCTTCCCGCGGCCGCCCGTCTCCCGGCGCAGCCTCGTCGCGCGCCACGCCCGGCGCATCGCCAGGACGGCGAGCGCGAGGTTGGCGTAGACGAGGATGCCGGCGAGCCCCGGGTGGGGCACGCGGTGCGCGCCGTGGCGCCAAATCCCAAAGGCGGCGACCGCGACGATGCCGGCGAAGACCCAGGTGATCGCCCAGTCGAGCCGGCCCCGCGCCGCCGTCGATGGCACCAGGTATCAGGGACGGCCGTGGTGCCGCAGGTTGCTGCTGCTGGTGACGACGGCCGCCTCGGCGAAGACGAGGACCAGCACGACGAGCACCGCGTAAAGGAACGGCTCGTCCACCCACCGAATCGCATCGGAAGCCGCGGCCATCGCGGTGCTCATCGGTCGCAGCACTGCCCGTCCTGCTCGCAGAGAAGGTCGGCCCAGGGGGTGCCGCTCACCGGCTGCCCGTCCAGCACGCGCTCGGCGAGGTCGGCCAGGCGCCGCGCGATGGCGCGGAGGCGTCGCACCTCGGCGAGCAACGGCGCGGCATCCTCGGCGGGAGCGGGCCGGCGTTCGGCAGCGGATCGGCGTGGAAAGACGCGCATCGTCACGTCCCTCGGTGACTGGTCAGTTGCTCCATCGCCCGGGCCAGCAGCTCGTTGGTCCGGCGCAGGTCGTCGCGGGTCGCCCGCAACTCGGCGTCGAGGCGCTCCCGTTGCTCGCGCACGTCGTCGAATTCGCCGCGTGTCACGATGCGGCGGCTGAGGAAGGCGGTCGTCACCAGCAGCAGCGCCGCCAGCGGCAGCCCGACCGCGTTGATCAGGTCGATGGTGTCGGGAGACATCGGCGTCCCTGGGAGATGGTCAGGCCGCGATCGGTGCGTGGAGCAGAGGTGGCATCGCCGCGAGCCGGAGCGACTTGCCGGTGTGGCGCAATCCGGCATCCGCCGAAAGCGGCAATCGGGGCGGGACCAACGCCCCGCCCCGGCCTGGCCTCAGAGCTCCACGACCCAGGCGTTGTCGGTGGAGAAGGTCATGGCCTGCGGGTTGTTGCGGATGGCCTTGACCGTGACCCAGTCGATCGTCTTGCCGGGGGTGGAGGCGACGTGGAACGGGATGACGTGCTGCCAGTCGCCGTTCATGGTGACGCTGTACGGCGGCGAATGGTCGCCCGTGCCGTCGGTGTAGTAGATCGAGACGCGCACGTAGTCGAGGACCTTGCCGTTCGTGCCCTTGAGCTGGTGGATGATGGCGCCGAAATACTGCTGGCCGGTCCAGCCCATCCCGTGCTCCGACTCGTAGCGCACCCCTTCCATCGTCCCCGAGCCGGGGTTGGTCACCTGGACCCGCCAGTTGGAGTCGAGGTAAACCCACTGAAGCGTCGTCGCCTGCCGGTTGGGGACGATGTGGTCGAGGTTGCTGTTGGCGGTCGGGTTCGCGGTGTAGTTGGGAAGCGTGACTCTCTTCATGTATTCGCCGGCGGCTGCGTAGCCCCCAACCGTGACGGGTCTCGAGCTGGTACCAGTGGAGGCCGTCGGCCACCACCGGGCCGCTGACCACGATCCCCTTGCGGTTGTAGGGCATCGTCGTGATGAGGCCGTAGTTCAAACCCGGCCCGGTCCGCAGGTTGAGTCCGTCGCTGGCGTCCACGGCGAGGGTATCGCCAACGGTGAAGGTCGGGATCTCAGTCGGCGTCTCAGTCAGTAGAGGTTCGGGGTTGACGATGACCCACCCAGAGCCGCAGTTACCATGCTGCCGGTACTCGAGGTGCACGTGCGGTCCGTTCTGCTCGCCGGACCTGGCGATCGGGTCGCCTCTTGTGACCCGTTGCCCGGGACCGACAAGTGCCGCGGAGCAGTGACCGTAAATGAGGGTGGTACCATCGTCGAGCCAAAGCTCGACGCGGCCAGCTCCGCAGATGCCGCCCAAGCTGTCGATGCAGTTGAAGGCCGCGCAGCCCGTGTCCTCGGTCCCTGCTCCCACGTCGGTTCCGGCGCACGTAATCTCCCCGTCGGCGACTGCGAACAATGTCGTACCGAACGGTACGCCGATGTCGATGCCAGTGTGCTCGCAGCCGTTCAGGCAGTACTCCGTACCATAGCCGTACAATTCGCAGTCTCCAGGAGCGCGGAATTCGAATGTCACGGGGGCTGGCACGCCGCCCCAGACGATGCTTGTTAGTTCGCGAGACATGGTTGCACCTCTCTTGTTGAAGAACGCGTGGCGATTTCCCGGCTGGAGTCTGTTCGTCCTGGTTGCTTGATGATTCCCCGATAGGCCGATCTCCTGATTTCCTGACTGGGTTCCTGCGATTGGGCAGGCCACATCGTCTCGGTTTCCGCGGTCGCTGCGTCCGCGGCACCTGTAATGACTATCGACACGAGCCCCATCTCTGTGACGTCCGTTCTTGGCGCAGCGATATGCTTCGCGCCCGTCCGCAACCGCGCACTGTGGTCTATCGTTGTTGGTTGGAATCGAGCACACTGCGCGCCGCAGCCGGTGCTCGGTCGCGGCGCCCTGTAGGCGAGGAGACCAGGGAGGAAAGGACATGGCACGGTATACCCGCAGGGCGGCGATGGTGATGGCGTTGATGTTCGTGCTCGGATTGACGGCGTCGGGCGGCTCGCGGACCGAGGCGCAGGAGGGTGGAGAGGAGTTGTTCGACCTGCCCATCATCAAGGTCAATTGCACAGAGTTGCCGCCGGCCGAGTCGGCGGAAATCGCTATCAGCATGGCCTTCGGCACGGCAGGGATGGACGTCTGTGATCCTGGGGTCGGCGTGACCTTTACCGTGAACGGTCCCGAGACGAATGAGTTGCTCGGCTCCTGCGTCACCGAACTGAATCCGCCGGGCGCGCCGACCGCTGGTTGCTCCGTGGCGGTCCCGTACGGGACCACGGTCGCCGTCACCGAGGACCTGTCAACGGCCCCCGGCGGCTACGTTCCCTTGCAGAACCCGCTGATGATTCAGACCCCGGCACAGCCGATCGCCGACGGCATACCGCCCTCCGCCGGGTTCCTCAACCTGCTACACCAGGAGCCGGTCGCCGAACCCACCGAGGAACCGCCGGCCGGGCCAACCCTGGCCCCGCAGGAGACGGCTGAGCCCGTCGTTGCTCGTCCGGCCCATATCCATCGCGGCACGTGCGACCATCTTGCCAGCGAGCCGCGCTACGACTTGACCGATCTCACGGTGCCGACCGCCGAGGCCGAAGGCGCGAAAGAGGCTGCGGTCGCTGAAGCGTCCGTTAGCGTGATCGACGTCTCGATCGACGCTCTCCTCGCCACTGACTATTCGGTCCACGTCCACGCCAGTCACGACAACTTACGAACCTACGTCGCCTGCGGCGAGATCGGCGGCGCGCGCAGGGCGGATGGGTCGCTCGCCGTCGGGCTGCGAGAGGTCAACGGCTCCGGTTACGAAGGCATCGCCTACCTTGCGCCGGACGCGGACGATCCGGGCAAGACGGATGTCTGGGTCTTCATCGCGCCGAAGCTGGCTGAGGAGGATCGGCCGACCGCGATTACGGCGGCGTCGCCGGAGGCCGGCACGCCGGTCGCCGCGCCCGCGGCTGGATAACGAGAGACGCAGCTTCTGCCGGCGACCGCTCCACCCTCCCGCTGCCTGATGCGCAAGGCCGGATATCCGCCGATCCGCGCCGATCGCACCATCGCCGGCCGTACCTCACAGCAGCCGCGTCTCGAGCGGCAGGTGGGTTTCTCTGCGTAGGCGGCAGAGTTGTTGCCTGATGGCTGCCGGGAGTCGGACGATGCCCTGCTCTTTCAGGTCCTGAACGTGGACCATCGCTGTCAGCACGCGACGTGTCTGATCGCGACTCAATCCGGGGATGCCTTCCTCGGCAAGCCGCCGTAGTTCGCCCACGGCATCCGTCTCGATGGCCTCTAAGTCCGCCCCTTGGGTCGGATCAACCAGTGGCTCATTCTGGATCGGCACCATCCGCGGATGGGAGTCCTGTCCGCGCCCCAGCTGTCGTTTGAGCGCATCACGAGCCGCCCAGCGGTAGGTGAGTGCGACGAGTTTGGGCTCGGCGTCGAACGCCGCGACGGCATCGTCGGCGGTCTCCCTGCCCAACTTCCGCAACGCGATCACCGCTCGTAGCGCCGCCTCCTGCTTGACGTCGAGGGGCGACGGCCGGTCGACGTCCTCGACCGGCGGTGCGGTCGGGTGGTGACAGAGGAATGCGCCGATCGAGCCGTAGACCTTCTTCGTCGGGTTGTGTACTCCCATCCTCGCGTCGCTCCGGGAGACCCGACGACGGCGCGGCACCGTCCTCGGTCCCATCAGCAAGCGCGACCGCTGGCCGACGCCAAGGCCGCCGGCCCGCGCTTGCGCGAAAACCGGCGGCCCTCGTGGTCCACCTCGTCTGCGGTTGGTCTACCCGTCTCTCGCGCTGTCGATCTGCTCAGAGTCGCCGCCAGCCCTAAGTGGACCGATCGTGGATCGTGTACGAGGTCGAGCCGCCGCCTCTGTCGTCCGCATGCACCACGACCGCGCCGTCGCGGTAGTCGCGGTGCTTTTGGCAGACCGGGCAGACGAGCCGCACGAACGGTCCGGCCCGCCCCTTGGGATCGACGTAGACGGTCACGCCGGGCGCCACGTGGAGCCGCGCGCTGTGGTGGCGATGGCCGAGGACGTGGCCGCACTGGCGGCAGGCAAAGACGCTGCGGCTCACGACTCCTGCCCTCCGATCGGTACCCATTCGCCGGTGCGGGCACCACCGACCGCAACAAAAAGGACCGCGCGGATTCGCGCTGTCGCGCGACTCGGCGGCCCCCCTTGGTCCACCTCGTCTTCGGCTGTCGTCCCGCTCGGGACGTCCGGGTTGGGACGTGGCTCCCGATCAAGAGTTAGAACATAAGTTCGTATTTCTTGTCAAACTGCGCCCTTGACACGCGGACACGGCCGGTCACCACGCCTGCCCGTCTAGCGCTCGCTGTTTGCGAGGACCTCCTTGGCTCCTTCCGTGTACCCACCGGTACCCCCAGTACCGGCCTCACGATCCGGACGGCAGCGTCGGCCCCGCCCATCCGAAACCGCCCGGAGTGGGGTCGCGTCTTGGCCGGAGGTCATTCTGGATCTCAGCCGCGGTGCCTTGACAGTCACCCCGGCGTGGGCGAAGATCGGCCCGTCTCACAGCGGCCTGCCGAACACGCGGGCTCACAACCGTTGGCGTGGGGCGACCCCGTCCCTCCGGCACCGTCTCGCGTCGGGACGAGTCTGGGTTCGCCCCGTCGTTCCGTTCTTCAGGGGGTGGAAAATGACCGCGATCACACGTCGCAGATTCATGGTCGGCGCCGGTGGCGGCCTGGCGGCGCTCTCGCTCGCCCGCCTGAGTCTGCCCGATCTCGTCGCCGCCCAGGACCTGACGAAGGCGACCCTCCAGATGGGTTGGATCGCCAACGTCGAGAATGCCGGCGAATTCCTGGCCGCCGAGAACGGATACTACACCGCCGAGGGGCTGGACATGACCCTCGAACCCGGCGGACCGGCCGTTTCGGTCGAACCCCTCGTCGTCTCCGGCAAGGCCCTCGTCGGTCTCTCGCAACCCGACATCGTCGCCCGTGCCCGCCAGAACGGCGCCAAGCTGAAGGTCGTTGCCGCCACCTTCCAGCGCAATCCGGCCGCGGTGATGTCGCTCGCGAGCGCCCCGATCAAGACCCCCCAGGAATTGGTCGGCAAGAAACTCGGCATCCAGCAATCCGGCGTTCCCATCTACGACGCCTTCTTCAAGTCCATCAACATCGATCCCAAGTCGATCACCTACGTCCCCGTCCAGTTCGACCCGGCACCCCTCGTCAACGGCGAAGTCGACGCCTTCGTCTCGTTCCAAACCAACCAACCTATCCAACTCAAAACCCAGGGCATCGACACCGTCACCTTCCTCCCCGCCGACTACGGCTTCAACCTCTTCTCCGACGCCTTCGAGGTCACCGAGGACACCCTCGCCGACGCCGAGAAGCGCGCCACCGTCGTCAAGATCCTCCGCGCCACGATCAAAGGCTGGCAGGACGCCATCGCCGACCCGGCGAAAGCGGCCCAACTCGTCGTCGACAAATACGGCAAGGCACTCAACCTTCCCCTCGACGCCCAAACCCTGACGATGCAAGCCCAAATCCCCCTCATCCAGACCGATGAGTCCAAAAAGAACGGGCTCCTGACGATGAGCGACGACGGGATCGCCCAAAACATCCAAACCCTCAAAAACACCGGCATCGACGCCACCGCCGACGAGATCTTCGACGCCTCGCTGATCGAAGAGGCGACGTCCGGATTGGCGACGCCGACGGCGTAGGAGTCGTTAGTCGTCAGTCGTTAGTCGTTAGTCGTCAGAGAGACGCACAGACGGACAAAGTAACGGTTCCGCACCGTTCTAACGACTAACGACTAACGACTGACGACTCTCTCGGGAAGGAGTCCGTTTGAACGTCCCGGACAAAAACCAGGACCCGTGGGCCGGGGTACCGACGGTGCACGGGTTCGCGGCGGACGAGTTGATTTCGACGTTGCAAAAGTCGATCCGGCGCGGGATGGCGGAGAATGCGGCGCTCGTCGCGTACGAGATGTTTGCCTCGGGGCCGGAGTTCGAGGACGTCGTCTGGCGGCGGTTGCAGATCATCTCGGTCGAGGACGTCGGGTTCGGCCGGGTCGAGGCGCCGGTGCTGATCCAGACCCTCAACGAGTTCCGGCAGGAGGCGGCGCGGGAGAGTCCGGACCGGCTGATCTTCTTGATCCACGCCGTCCGCGCCCTCGCCCTGAGCCCGAAGGACCGGACCAGCGACGAGATGGCGACCTGGGTGCGCGAGGCGACCAACGCCGGCGAGGCCAAACCGGACGTCTTCGACGACGCGATCGACATGCACACCGCCCGCGGTCAGGACCTCGGCCGCGGTTTCATTCACTGGTTCACCCAGGGCGCCCGCGTCGAAAACGAACTGCCGAACCGCGACCAGACCTACCGGCAGCGCGTCCTCGACCTCCTCGAACGCCAGGGGCATACCTCGTAGATTGAGGGCGGGGGGCGGAAGGCGGAGGGCGGGGAGAACGATCCCTTCCGCCTTCCGCCCTCCGCCTTCCGCCCAAATCGAATCAGGGCGACACCGTGCAACCACCGACCGACCACGCGGACGGTATCCGGCTGGAAGCCGTCTCGAAGACCTTTGCCCTCGGCCGGCGTGCGGTCCATGCCCTGGCCGGGGTCGACCTGACGACGCGGCGCGGCGAATTCGTCGCCCTCCTCGGTCCCTCTGGCTGCGGCAAATCGACGATCCTGCGCATGCTGGCCGACCTCGACACGCCGACCCAGGGCCGGATCACGATCCACGGCCAACCCCCCAGCGTCCTCCGCGCCAAACACCGCCTCGGCGTCGCCTTCCAGGATGCCGCCCTCCTGCCGTGGCGCTCGGTCGCGGCAAACATCCGGCTCCCACTGGAGGTCGGGGGCGTGCGGGCCGATCCCCGCGCGATCGCCGACCTGATCGGTCTGGTCGGGTTGCGAGGATTTGAGAAGGCGCGACCGGCCCAACTCTCCGGCGGGATGCGTCAGCGCGTCTCGATCGCCCGCGCGCTGGTCGTCGCCCCGGAGGTGCTGCTGCTGGACGAACCGTTCGGCGCGCTCGACCAGATGACCCGGCAACGGATGAACCTGGAGTTGCAGCGCATCTGGAGCGAGCGGGCGACGACCACGGTCCTCGTCACCCACGCGATCGAGGAAGCCGTTTTCCTCGCCGACACCGTCGCCGTGATGTCCTCCCGCCCCGGTCGCATCACCGAGTTGGTGCCAGTGACGTTCGGCCGCCCGCGCCAGCCGGAGATCATGCGGAGTCCCGCCTTCCACACCCTCTGCGACGATCTCAGCGAGGCGCTTTTCGCCGGCGGTCCCGAGGACGCGGAGCCGGGTCGGTGAATTCGGGGGTCACCGCGCCGCGCTGGCTCTCCCGCCTCGTCGGCATCGCGGTCGTCCTGGTCGTCTGGCACCTCCTGGCCGTGACGCTCCTCGCCTCCTCCCGCGGCGTCCCAACACCGGTCGACGTCCTGCGTCAACTCTGGGACGACCGCCACTCCTACCCGCCGAACATCAAGACGACCCTGCACGAGGCATTGATCGGCTATTTCTGGGGCAACCTGATCGCCATCGCCCTCGGTCTCGTCTTCGAACTGATCCCGATCGTCGAGGGGCCGCTGCTGCGCCTCGCCATCGCCAGTTTCAACATCCCGCTCGTCGCGATCGCCCCGATCCTCGTCGTCACGCTCTCCGGCGACGGGCCGAAAGCGGCCCTGGCGGGACTCGCCGTCTTTTTCACGACGCTGATCGCGACCGTCCTCGGCTTGCGCTCGGCCGATGCCACCTCGCTCGACCTCATCCGCGCCTACGGCGGTGGCACCGGGACCGCGCTCCGCAAAGTCCAGCTTTGGGCCGCCCTGCCGAGTATCTTCGCCGGTTTGCGGATCGCCGCCCCGGCCGCCCTCCTGGGCGCCGTGATCGGGGAATTCCTGGGAGCAAACCAGGGTCTCGGCGTGGCGATGATCAACGCCCAGTCGTCGTTCGCCGTCGCCCGCACCTGGGGGATCGCGCTGGTCATCTCGGCGCTGGCCGGTCTCCTCTACCTCATCGCCTCCGTGCTCGCGCACCTGCTGACCCCCTGGGCCGGCCAAACCGATCTCGGGTTGGCGACCCTCCTCCCGGCCGGGACGAGCGGGAGCGTTTGGGCGCGATTGGCGCGGGCGGCGCTGCTCTTTGTGGTCTCGATCGCGGTCATGATCGGGGCTTGGTACGCGCTGATTCGCGGGTTCGACCTCAATCCGTTCTTCGCCAAGGACCCGGAGGCGGTCTACCGCTTCCTCGTCACCGTCGAAAACGCCTCCGAGCACCGCAGCACACTGTTTCACTCGCTCGGACAGACCCTCAAAGATGCGGCGGCCGGCTATCTGGTCGGCATGGTGACGGCGACCCTCACGGCGATCGTCGTCGTCCTTTCCCCGGCGGTCGAGCAGGCCGTGATGCCGGTCGCGATCGCCTTGCGCTCGGTGCCGCTGGTCGCGTTGACCCCGCTGATCGCCCTCCTCTTCGGCCGCGGCTTTTGGGGCGTCACCGTCGTCGTCGGGCTGGTCACCTTTTTCCCGACACTCGTCAACGTCGGCGTTGGCTTGCGCTCGGCGCCGGGTCTCGCCTGCGACGTCGTCCGCGCCGCCGGCGGCGAGTCGCTGATGGCGATCCGCAAGGTCCGTGTGCCCTACGCGGTCCCCGCTTTCTTCGCCTCCGCCCGGATCGCGGCGCCGGCGGCCATCGGCGGGGCGACCCTGGCCGAGTGGCTGGCGACCGGGAAGGGACTCGGCAGTCTGCTCGTCATCTCCTACAGTGCCTCCGACTTCAACACCCTCTGGTCCGGCGCCGTCCTCATCGTCGCCGTCTCGGTCGGTCTCTACAGCCTCGTCGGGGTGATCGAGGGGTTGGTGATCGCGCGGATGCGAGGATAGTCGACAGTCGCCGGCCGACAGAGAGGAAGGGGTTTCCTCTGGGTTCGGTCCCGGGTCTCTGCACGTACGACGGTCACCCTCACGTCCCCACACCCGCCCCTCACGAGCTGGAGAATCGCGGCCCCGCACCGAGTGCGTGATCAGACGACCTCGTTGGCATGGCCGGGTCGGCGATGCCCGGCCGTGTGCCAGGCCATCCAGACGCGAGAGATCCTTCAAGCCTGTGAAGGATTCTCTCGGCGTCAGAGCACCGCAACCTCGTCGCCTGCCCCAGCGCTAGGAGGTATCGGAATCGCCCCCCGGCAGCACGACGGTTGCGAAGATCCAGCGTCTGCGCCCGGGCTTCGGAGCGTTGGCGAGGCGAGGCTGAATGGCGGTGACCAGTGCGCGCGCGAGCTCACGCAACTCCGTGTCGTCCAGCCACATCCCGACCATGCGGTAGCTCACTCCATCGCGCAGGAGGTCGACGTCGCCGCGGGCGAGGTAGCGATCGAAATCCCCGATGAGGCCCGCGACGAACGCCAGGAACATTCGCCGGTGCTCATCGGGACCCATCGTGGCGACCTCGTCCAGGTCGACGCTGCCCGCGGAGGCGCGGAGTACGTAGGTGCGCTCCCGCGCGCCGCGCACCCGGCGTTCGGCGACGACGGCCAGCACGCCGCCGTCGACGAGACGAGCGACGTGCCGGTAGAGGCTGGCGGCCGGTACGTCGGGAAGCTCGGCCCGAAGCTCGGTCGTGGTGAGCGCGCGATCCCCGAGGAACGCCTGCAGGATGCGTAACCGGATTGGGTGCAGGAGCAAGTCAGCACTCGTCACTGTCCCATCCTAGCACATCAATATCATTACTGATATCATTCCCAAGATTGAGAACGTTGATCGGGGGGCGAGCGGGGAGTAGCGAATCGCAACGGCGCGATGGTGACGCTGGCGACGACTTCCTCGTCGGCCGCGAACACCTCGACGCGGAAAAGAGTCGACCCTTATGAGCTCGGAAGTTGCCGCGCTGATCCCGATCGTCGTCGTGGCCGTCGCCTTCGAGGTCTTCTGTCTGGTGGACGTCGTCCGGGCCGAGGAAGTCCGGTACCTCCCCCGCTGGGCCTGGATCGTCATCTGCCTCGCCTCGATCCCGCTGGGCGGCATCGCCTACCTGATCCTCGGGAGGACGCGCTGAACGGTCTGCGAACCTTCGGTCTGACCAAGGTGTACGGCACGACACAGGCGCTCGGCGGCATCGACCTGGAGATTCCCGCCGGCGCCATCTACGGTCTCGTTGGCCCAAACGGATCGGGCAAGTCGACGGCGTTCGAGATCCTGGCCGGTCTGCGTCGTCCGAGCGCGGGCAGGATCGAACTGGGCGTGCCGCAAGATTCGGTGGCCTACTGCCCTGACGTCGCCGAGTTCGAGCCGTGGCTCACCGCGGTCGAGGTGCTCGACGTCGCGGCCGGACTCCCGGGTAGACCCCGTCCACGGACCGCGCTCGGTGAGATGCTCGAACGCGTTGGCCTGGCCGACGCCGCCAACCGCCGCGTCGGCGGTTTCTCGCGCGGGATGCAATCCCGCCTGGGACTCGCCGCCGGGCTGATCTGTGAGCCGCAACTCTTGATTGCCGACGAGCCGGCCGCCGCCCTCGACCCCGCCGGGCGCTGGGAGATCATCGACCTCCTCGCCGGCTTGGCGGGCTCAGTCACGGTGCTCGTCTCCAGCCACGACCTCGCCGACGTCGAGCGAATCTGCGACCGCGTCGGCGTGCTGGCCAGGGGCCGGCTCGTCTACCAGGGCACCCTCACCGGTCTCCTCGCGCTGGCGGCGCCCGTCTGGCGGGTGGTCGTCCGCCCACCGGCCGATCGGCTCGTTGCCGCCCTCGCCGCGGCGCCGTGGATCCGCACCGTCGGCGAAGACGCGCCCGGAGAACTGCGGCTGGAAGTCGGCGATCCCGAGGCGGCAGAGCTTCACCTGCCCGAGGTGCTCGCCGGCTGCGGCGTTCGCCTCGTCGAGGTCGGTCGCACCGGTGCGAGCCTGCAAGACGTCTTTTTCCGGCTGACCGCGACCGGACCGTATCGCCACTCGACCGCGCGGGAGCCGTAATGGGACCGTGGCGGCTGGAGGTGCTGCGCCTGTGGCGGACGCGACGGCTGGTCGCGCTCGCCGCGATCTTCCTCCTCCTCGGTCTCGGCATGCCCATCCTCACCTATGAGCTCCCCGAATTGATCAAGCACGCCGGCAACGGCGTCCAGGTCACCGTCCCGACACAGACGGCGGCCGACAGCATCGCGGCCTTCGCCAGCAACGCGGCGCAGTTGGGCACGCTCGTCGTCGTGGTCGTCGCGGCGGCCACCCTCGCAATCGACGCCAATCCGGGTCTGGCGGCGTTCTATCGGACCCGCATCCACCGACCGACGCGCCTGGTCCTGCCCCGCTACGCGGTCGTCACCGCGGCCAGCATTGCGAGCCTGGCGCTCGGCACCCTCGGCGCCTGGTACGAGACGGTTGTCCTATTCGGCTCCTTCTCCGTTGGCGCGCTGCTGGGCGGGTTCGCGCTCGAAGCCCTCTGGCTCTGCTTCGTCACCAGCATCGTCCTGGTCTTCGGCAGCGCGATCCGCGGGCTCCTCGGCGTGGTCGGAGCGTCGATCGCCCTGCTGCTCGCGCTCGCGCTGCTGGGAAATCTTTCCGCCGTCTCCTCCTGGCTGCCTACGCGGCTCGCCGGGAGCGAAGCGGACCTGGTCAAGCACGCCGCAGGTGGTATCTGGCGCGCGGCCGTAATCACGGCCGTGGCGACGGTCGCCGCGGTCAGCTTGGGGGTGTACCGGCTGGGCCAGTACCGGCGGTAGTGGGCGACCGGCAAGATCCCAGGTGTCTGGCGCCAAGCCGATCCGGGCCGAGTGGCTGGCGACCGGGAAGGGACTCGGCAGCCTGCTCGTCATCTCCTACAGCGCCTCCGACTTCAACACCCTCTGGTCGGGCGCGGTCCCGATCGTTGCGGTGTCGGTCGGGCTGTACAGCCTGGTCGGGGTGATCGAAGGACTCGTGATCGCGCGGATGCGGGGATAGGCTCTCACCCCCTCTGAGCGATTGGGGCTCGGGTCCCGCCGATTTATCGCTTGTGGCCATTGACGACTCGGGAGACAATTGGTGGTGGTCGATTTCCGACGGTCGCGTGGCTGGGAGTACCGCGGTTGCGGCGCACGGAGCTGGCATACACCGGTGCCGACGACCTCAGGCGCATGCAGGCGGCCGTTGCCGCGGCCTTCGCCACCACCGGGATCCGAGTGGGCGACCTCGCCTGGTTGTCCCGCCAGCAAACCCACCGCCACCTCTCGCTCGACATCCGCCTCTGGGAAAACGACGACGGACGCCTCATCGGCTGGACCTTCGTGCGTACCAACGGCGGTTTCAACGTCTTCGTTGCCCCCGGCCACGGCGATCCCGCGTTCGTCGACGACATGCTGGATGTCGTCGAGGAGGCGGCACGGACCGCGGCTGCCGCCGGCGATGCCGTGAACGGTCTTTATACCTACGGCATCGACCTCGCCCGCTCCGAAGAGGATCGGGTACTCGCGTCCGCGTTGCGGCGGCACGGGTTCGCGCCGGTCCCGTCGACGGGAGGGGTACTGCGACGAGACCTCGGGCGACTCCCAACGCCGGAGGTCCCCGCCGGGTACCGGCTTGCCTACGTGGATACCGCCGCCCAGGTCCTCGGCCGCGTCGAAGCGCATCGTGCCGCCTTCGCCCCGTCTGAAGTGACAGCGAAGATGTACGAGCGCGTGCGGCGGGCCTGGCCCTACCGACCTGAGCTCGACCGGATCGCGACGACCGAAGACGGCGAGGTCGTCGCCTTCTGCACCGCCTGGATCGACGCGGAGAACGCCGCGGGTCTTCTCGAGCCGGTCGGAACGCACCCCCGCCACCGCCGGCGTGGGCTTGCCAGGACGGTCTGTCTCGATGCCCTCCGCGTCCTACGCGAGGCGGGAGCGCGCACGGCCGAGGTCGGGTTCGGGAACCAAGCCGCATTTGCGACGTATTCCTCGATTGGCTTCGCGCGCCAAGCCGATGACCTCACCTTCCGCAGGGATGTCCTTGCCGCCCGGTAACGGTCGAGCAAAGGATCTCCGTCCCGCGCGTCCCCTGCATCTCGCCTTGAGCAGTCCGGGCTGACCCTGTCGATTTCGGGCTGCCCCGGACGACTTAGGGGATCGGGGCGCACCGCTCCGGCCGGGGAGGGCGGGGACGTCGTGACGTGATCACGACGCCGGCGACGCCGCGACCGCCGCGACCACCAGCGTGATCGCCAGGTCGCGGTCGACCTCGACGACGAACCCGCCCAGCCGCTCCCCGCTCGCCGTCTCCGCCTCGCCGTCGACGTCGACGCGGACGACCGCGTGGTTCGTTGGTGCGCCACCGGCGACCGGTCCGCCCTTGTTGAGCGACTCGCCCCCGATCCGGTAGCTGCCCGCCTGGACGGTCAGTTGGAAGGCCGGATTGTCTGGACGCAGCGTGGAGAAGGCGGCCTCAACCACCCGCTCGTCGCGCCGCAGGAAGAACCGTTCCAGTGCGGCGGGAACGCCGTCGAGGTGCGTCGGGGTGACGACGATGCGGAGTGGGGGCCGTCCCTCGACCACCGGTTCGATCCGGGCGCGGAGCCGATGGAACCCCGGACCGTCGGATGCCAGGTTCACTTCGAGCGGCCGGCCGTCGGCATCGCCGAGCCCGACGACGCGGTGCGCGACCGCCAAGGTCGGCCCCTGCACCTTGACCAGGAGCACCGCCTTCTCCCGACCGGCCGTCGCGCTAGTCGGGAACGCGAAATTCCCCGCCTCGTCGGTCGCCACGCCGCCGAGCAGCCTGGTCATGTCGTCCGAGATCAGGAGCACCCACCCAACCGGCGCCCGTCCGTCGACGAGGACGCGACCCGTCACCACCTCGCCCCCTCCTTCGCCCCGGGTCGGCGGTCGACCGCCGGGCCAGAGCAGACCGAGCGCCCCGAGGGCCCGGCGCCTACTCGAGGTCGGCGGCTCGCCGGTCGTCTCGCCCATCGCCCGCGCCGCGTCACTATTGGATGTAGTCGAAGGACGGGAACTGCTTGATCAGCCGCCCCCGGTAGGGCGAGGGCATCCCGTCCACCTTCCCGCCGCCGCCGGCCGTCGTCTTGCGGGTGACCGCCGTCTTGGTGGTGTAGGTCCACTGGACGACGACCGAGGTGTGGTAGATCGTTTTGTAGTCCCGGACCAGAAACTCGTCGAAGTGGTCGCGCTCGACGACTTTCGTCGCTCCGGCGTCGAACTGCGCGGCGACGATGCTGTCGAAGGCCTCGGGACGGTCGTACATCGTCGTCGCGCTCGGGGTGCGGATGCTGACGCCGCCCGACTCGTAGAAGGGACTGGTCGTCGTCGCCGTGTCGACCGTGACCTGCGGGGCGGAGGGATCGGTCGTCAGGTCCATCGTGCCGTTGGTGGTGCCGAGACCGGTGGCCGTGACGGCGAGATCGCTGCCGTCGGGTTGGGTGGCGATGATCTCCGACCAGAGGAACTGGATCCACCCGGAGTCGGCCGCCAGCCCGCCCGAGTAGCCGACGGAGAAGGTGTCCGGCATCGGCGTGCCGCCGACCGTCATGTTGGCGCCGGTGTGCACCGAGACGTCGCCGCCGGGAACCTTGCCGGCGTGGTCCTCCGTCCCGGCGGCGGTGACGGTCGTCGTCGCCTTTGGGGAGGCCGAGGGCGGGGCGTTGAGCAGGTAGAGCGCGTAGGCGAGCTCGTCGCTGCTCATCTCATCCCGGATGTCGGCCTCGAGCTCGGTCCCGTACTCGGTCTTGTAGGTCGTTTTCAGCGTCGAGAGTTTCGTCGCGTCGCGGTTGAACGGGACGAGGACGGCGTAGATGCCCTCTTCGTCGGTGCCCCAGCCTTCCATCGCCGCGTGGAGTTTCTTGGCCGCCGTCTTGAACTCGGCGTCGGTGGCCGGGGCGGCGCCCACGCTCGCCCCCTTGCCCGAGCCGGCGCCGACCAGCTCGAGGGCGAAGTCGAGCTCGCTGCCGCTCATCTCGCCTCGGATGTCGTCCTCGAGGTCCGTCTTGTAGGCGTCCTTGTACGCCTTCTTCAGGGCCGCGATCGCGGTGGCGTCTTTCTGGAGTTTCTGGAGGGAGGCGTAGATCGCCTCTTCGTCGGTCCCCCACCCCGCCATCGCCTCGTGCAACTGCTGGGCGAGCGCGGAGTAGTCGTCGGCCGCCAGGGTGGGTGCCCGCCGGATCGTCACCGCCGCCGGCGCGAGTAGCCGCCGGACGACGGCGTTGCCGGCGGTCCGCTGGAGGCGGAGGAGGGCGGCGTGGCGCCGGATCGCGTCTGCCCGCCCATGGGCGCGTCCCTCGTGGTCGCGGGCGCCGGCGAACAGTTGCGCCGTCGCCATCGCGACGGCATCCGCGCCCGGCGCCGGTACCGCCCTCGCCTCCCCGGCGGCCGCGCGGTTTGCCGACTCCCGAATCGCCGGCACCGGCACCACCTTGGCTGTGTCGCTCATGGCCTCACTCCGTGGCGACCGCCGTCCAGGCGAAGAACCGGACGAGTCGGCCGGAACCAGAGTCGTTGTGCATAGGCTACTCCGATGGCGCGTCCTGTCAAGCGACCCACTCGCCACCGCGCTGTCGATTTCGGGCCGCCCCGAACGACTATCTCACGTCACAGTCGTCGAACGGTTTTGCGGCTGTGAAAGCGAACGAGGAGCAGCCGATGTACCTGGACGCGACCATCGACGACGTTCTCAAACCCGCCGGTGCCAAGACCCCGATCGTCATCCTTCCCGACCGACCGGCCCATGCGGACGGCGGCGCGTCCCGGCGGCACCATCGGCTCGAAGTGCTGGCACGGGCAAAACCGGTCACGGCCGAGCACGAGCGGCAGAGCGTCGATGCCGTCGCCACTGCCCCCGTCGGGGCCAAGCAGGAGGCGATGACCCAGCGGCGGGTGCTGACCCTGGCCACGCCGATCATCGGCGAGAACCTGTTGCAGACCGCGGTCGGCGCCGTCGATACCTTTATGGTGGCGCGCCTCGGGGCGGCGGCGGTGGCGGGCGTCGGCACCGGCTCCGCCCTGGTTTTCTTCCTCATCTCGATCCTCTCGGCGATCGACATCGGGGCGACGATCCTGGTCTCCCAGGCGATCGGTGGTGGCGACAAGAACCGCGCCAACCTCCTGGCCCGGCAGGCCGTCGGCTGGGGGCTCATCCTCGCGATCCCCCTCTCGCTCGGCATGTTCGTCGCCGCCCCGGCGGTCATCGGGCTGTACGGCGCCGAGTCGGACGTCGCCGCCGCGGCCACGACCTACCTGCGGGTGACCGCCGCCGGCAGCGCGGCCCTCATGCTCTCCTTCGTCTGCGGAGCGGTCCTGCGGGGGGCCGGCGACAGCCGGACGCCGCTGGCGGCGGGTGCCATGGCGAACGTCACCAACATCGTCGTCGCCTACGCCCTCATCTTCGGCCACTTCGGATTGCCGGAACTCGGCGTCGCCGGCAGTGCGGCCGGCGCCGTGTCCGGGCGCGCGGTCGGGGCGACCTTCATGCTGATGGCGATGGCCCGCGGGCGCAAGGCGATTTCGATCCGCGGTTCGGTGGGGTGGCGTCCTCACGTCGGGACGGCTCGGCAACTGCTGAAACTCGGCGTTCCCGCTGCCGTCGAGCAAGTCCTCTCCGTCGGCGCCTTCACCGCCCTGATGGGTGTCGTGGCCCTGATCGGCACCGCCGCCCTCGCCGCGGAGCAGATCACCTTCACCGCCCTCTCGCTCGCGTTCCTGCCGGCCCTCGGGTTCTCGATGGCAGCCACCGCCCTCGTCGGTCAGAGCATCGGCGCCCGCCTGCCCGCGGACGGGAAGGCGGCGGCACGGATCGCGATGCGGTTCGCGGTCCTCTGGATGGGGACCGGCGGCGCCGTCGCCTTCCTCTTCGGCGAGCGGATCGTGAGCATCTTCACCGACGATCCGGCGGTGGTCGCGGACGGCGTCGTCGCCTTGCGGGCGCTGAGCATCGCCCTCCCCTTCTGGGCGATCTGGTTCGTCGCCGGTGGCGGTCTGCGCGGCAGCGGCGATACGCGGACACCCTTGATCATCGGTCCCGCCACCATGTGGCTGTCGGTGCTGATCGCCTGGGTCGCCGTCCGCTGGTTCGGTGGCGGCTTGGGTACCGTCTGGTTCTCGTTCGTCCTGACCACCTCCCCCGCCTCCCTCCTGATGTGGCGCGCCTTCCGCCGCCGCATCGGCGACTACGGGCAGGGACGGCGCGAGTGGCCCGTCGTCGCGGCAGCCGCCCATTGATCCGCTACGTCATCATTCCGCAGTCGTCGCGGGCGACCTGGCGCTCAGGTGGCCGGCGACGATCGCGCACGTTTGCGTCGAGTTCCCCGCACCCGTCGAGGAGGCACCGGCGATGGATCAGGGCAACGTGATCCTGCTCAACGGCACGTCGAGCGCGGGGAAGACGAGCATCGCCTGGGCACTGCAGGAGATCATGGCGACCCCCATCCTGCACACGGGATTCGATGCGCCGTTGGCGCGCTTCCATCCGAAGTTCGTCACGATCTGCGACGAGCTCAATCCCGCGACCTCGGACTACGTCGTCATCGTCTACGAGGGTGCCGCGACGCGGGTGGAGGCCGAATACCAGGGAGAACCGACGGTCTACGGCACCGGCGTCCTGAAGGAGGTCCGGATCGGTCCGGCCGCGCTCAAGCTGTATGCGGGGCGATACCGGGCCATCGCCGCCCTGGCCGCCTCCGGGCTCGACGTCGTGGTCGACGACGTCATCTTCGATCCTGGGGTGCTCGCTCTGGCGGTCGAAGCCCTGACCGACTCAAGCGTGCTGTTTGTCGGTGTGCGGCTGCCGCTCGATGTTGCCGTGCAGCGGGAACGGGATCGCGGCGATCGCGGTCCGGGCGGCGCCGCCGCCTTCTACGACCTGGTTCACGCGCACGGTCTCTACGATCTGGAGGTCGATACGTCGATCGCCAGCCCGATGGAGTGCGCGCGGAGGATCAAGGAGGCGTTGGAAACCGGCCATCCGCGTCGGGCGATTCGCCAACTCGCGGCGACGTTGGTTCCGTAACCGGGCTCCGGATCACCGTAGCGATGAGGCCGTCTGCGGCTCGCCGCAGGAGATACGGAGGAGAAGGCCTCGTGGTTCCGCACCGCGTTGCCCGTCCCCGGTGCAATTCGCTCTATCGGGACGTTTCGCTCGATCCTCGCTGCGCCGCCGCTGCCGCCTTGGCCCTCTCCCAGCGCGCCGTCACGTCCGCAACGATGGTCGACGCGTCGTCGGTTTCCGCGGCGAGGTGATCCTGCACCTCCAACCGGCTGCCGGCCGTGGTTTGCGCATCGAGGACGGTGGTGGCAACGCGGATCGGCGCCCCGACCAGCAGCGCCAGGTTGAGGGCATCGCTCGGTCGCGCGTCCACGGCGGTCGTTCCTGCCAATCCTTCAACCACCGCCGTCGCGTAAAACGTCTCGTCGACGAGGCGGTCGATCCGGACCTCGCGCAACCGCCCGCCGGCGGCGTCGAGCATCCCGGCGGCGAAGGCGTAGGTCATGGGCCGCGGCACCGGCACCTGCTCCAGGTGCAGCGCGATCGCGGTCGCTTCGGGTTCCCCGATCCAGATACGCACGAGTCGCCCGCCGCCAACCTCCTCCAGGACGAGATGGTGCCGGGGTTCCTGCCCGTCCACCCGTCGCCGGACGTCGGTGACGGTCATCTCCACGAACTCTGCGGGGCCGGACGCCGCCTCCGCCACGTCCTCGCGGCCGACGTCCCCCTGCGCGATCTGCTGCGCGACCGCGAGCCCGGCCATTGCCCCCGTCGCCTTGCTCAGCGTTCGCCGCGTCAGCTTCTCGTCCATGGCTTCCTCCCTCGGTTCGCCGAGTTGCCGCCTCAGCGCGGCCCGCGCCTTGTGCAAGCGGGTCTTGACCGCGCCGACCTCGATGCCGAGCGCGACCGCCGTCTCCGCCTGGGTCAACCCCGCCAGGTAATGGAGGGTCACCGCGGTCCGCTGTCCCGCCGGGAGCGTTGCTACGGCCTCGCGGACCCGGCGGGCCACTTCCGCCGCCTCCGCCGCATCCTCCGGACCCGGCGCGAGCTCGAGCGGTTCGGGGAGGAGGCGTCCTCCGACCAACGCCTCCCACGACCACGCCTCCCGCCGTGTCCGCCGTAGCCAGCGATGGCAGACGTTGAGCCCGATCCCCGCCAGCCAGGGGCCGAACCGCTCGGGGCGGCGAAGGCGGTCGAGTCCGAGCAGCGCCTGGAGCGTGGCCTCCTGGGCGGCGTCCTCCGCGAGGTCACGGTTGCGGGTTGTCCGCAGGCAGAGCGTCAGGAGCAACGGCCGATGGCGCATCACCAGCGCGGCAAACGCGTCCTTGCTGCCGCGTTTCGCGGCGTGCACCAACGTGGCGTCGCTTTCGCTCCGATCCATTGCCGTCCCGCGGGTTCGTGCGCTCGACTCATCCAATAGTCGCGCGCGAGGCGTCCCAGGTTACCCGGAAGGAAGAAGGTCGGGCGTACACTCGTCGCCTGACGATGTCGCGCAAGAATGATGCGGCAATCGATTGCCGACCCGGCCGAACGCCGGGCAGGCCGGGCCACCGGGTGGATGCCCGTGAGGACGATTCAAGAAGGAATCGGAAGAGGAGGTTTGGGGTTCGGCCGATCGCGCCCGGGCACGCCGGCGAGGATGCCGACGTCTATGCACGGCCCGTGCCAACCGCGGCGCGGCCGGCATGGGCGATTCGGGCTGCCCCAGGGATACCGTTAGTATAGCACCATTGATATGGATGCGCAAACCGCCCCGCGAAGGCCGGACCCCTCGTTAGGAGCGGGCGGCCCGCGATCGGCGGACTCAGGGTTCTCGCCCGGGCCAAATCGGTTGGCGGCGCGGACGGCGACCGGGGCGCCAACCCTTGAGGGCCGTGCCCGAGATGACGAAGCGCCCGCCCACCCGTTCCGCCCGCAGGTGCCCCGAATGCACCGCGTACAGCGCACTCTGGTAGCTCACCCCTTTGAGGGCGGCCGCCTCACTGAGGGTATAGGACCCCTGGGGATTGATCTTCTGGAAGTCAGGCAACGTCCGCGTCCCTCCCGCGTCGACCCCACCGACGCGGTATCGTAACAAATGCGGTGGGCACCACGCCGACCGCGTCGTCCTCGCGCCGGAACGGGGAGAGTTTCAACATGGGATCGCTGCTGATCGCGCATGCCGACCTCGTCGTCACGATGGACGACCGAGATGACCGCATCGTGGACGGCGGCATCGCGATCGTCGACAACGTGATCCGCCGGATCGCGCCGACCGCCGAATTGTCCAAATCGGCGGACGAGACGATCGACGCCCGCGGCATGATTCTCTTGCCGGGACTCGTCAACACCCACCACCACTTCTACCAGACGCTGACCCGCAACCTGCCCGCCGCCCAAAACGCCAAGCTGTTCGATTGGCTCGTCGTCCACTACCCGATCTGGGCGCGACTGACGCCGGAGGCGATCGCGGTCAGCACGAAGATCGCCCTCGCCGAGCTGGTGCTCTCCGGTTGCACGACGACCAGCGACCACACCTACCTCTGGCCGAACGGGGCGCGGATCGACGACCAGATCGAAGCGGCGCTGGCGATGGGCGTCCGCTTCCACGCCGCCCGCGGCTCGATGTCGGTCGGCGAGTCGAAAGGCGGTTTGCCACCCGATTCGGTGGTCGAAGACGAGGACGCGATCCTGCGCGATTGCCGCCGCGCGATCGAGACCTACCACGATCCGAATCGCTACGCGATGCTGCGGATCGTCCTGGCACCCTGCTCGCCCTTCTCCGTTTCGCCGCACCTGATGCGCCAGAGCGTCGAACTGGCGCGCTCCTACGGCGTCCACGTCCACACGCATCTGGCGGAAACGCGGGACGAGGAGGACTACTGCCGGCAGGTGTTCGGCAAGACCCCGGTCGAGTTGGCGGAGGACCTCGGTTGGACGGGCACGGACGTCTGGCACGCGCACGCCGTCCACGCCCACCCGCCGGAAGTCCGGCGACTCGGCGCCACCCGGACCGGCATCGCCCATTGCCCGACCTCGAACATGCGGCTCGCCTCGGGGATCGCCCCCGTCCGCTCCTGGCTCGCCGCCGGTTGCCGCGTCGGTCTCGGCGTCGACGGTTCCGCTTCCAACGACGGCAGCCACCTGCTGGCCGAGGCCCGGCAGGCGATGCTGCTCCAGCGCGTCGCCGCCGGACCGGCTGCCCTCACCGCCACCGAAACACTCCGCCTCGCCACCCGCGGCGGCGCCGAGGTCCTGGGTCGGGACGACGTCGGCGTCCTGGCACCGGGCATGGCCGCCGACCTGATCGGTTTCCGCCTCGA
>DATBFX010000247.1:0-12049 GCA_036558305.1 Thermomicrobiales bacterium
CCCCTCCCTGGACATCCTGAGCGCAGCGAAGGACCTCTCTCGTTCAAGATCACGGAGGAACAGATCCGCGCTGGTGTAGCACGCGCCACCTGGCCCGGCCGCTACGAAGTCGCCGCCGACCACGGCCCTCGCGTCATCCTCGACGGTGCCCACTCTCCCGCATCGGCGCATGCCCTCGCGGACGCGCTCCGTGACGACGACTCGGTTCCCGCGGTCGTCGTCCTCGGTCTCCTCGGCGACAAAGACGCCGGCGCGATCGGCAGCGCCCTGGCGGCCATCGCCGACCGCTTCGTCGTCACCGCACCGCGCAGCCCGCGCGCGGCACCGGCCGCGACGGTCGCCGGACGCCTCGCCTCGCTCGACCTTCCCGTCCAAACAGCGCCGGGCGTAGCCGAGGCGATCGCCGTCGCCACGGCGGAGACCGGGCAGGCCGGGACCGTGGTGGTCACCGGTTCGCTGAGCACGGTGGCGGAGGCGCGGGAGGCGTTCGGCCTTGCCGTCTCCGATCCGCCGGTCGGCGATTGACCGCCGATAAGGGCGAAACGGGCCGGGAAAGGGGACCTTCGGAACCGCGGCCGGATGGCGGTCATAGGGTAGACTGGACGTATCGCGCCGGGAGGACCTCGGTCCGGCGGGAAGCCCGACGCGATGAGGACGCTTGGGCTAGACGGTGGACACATCCTTTTTCATGGCTTCTGCCGTATACCTAACCGACGGCGGCAACGGGGAGGCCGAATCGCACCAACAGCCAACCTGGTTAGGATGGCGTTGAGACGATGGCGGCCAACGTCGGTGCCGATCCGAGAGCAGATTCGACCGCGGTCAGCGACGCCGAACTGATCGGGCGCGTGTCGGAGGGGGACGCCCGCGCGCTGGAGCTGCTGTACGATCGCTACTCGCGCGTGGTTTACTCGTTCGCGCTCCGTATCGTCGGCGATCCGCAACTCGCGGAGGAACTGCTCCAGGAAGTCTTCCTCCGCACCTGGCAACAGGGCGCGGCGTTCCGTGCGGCTCGCGGCACGTTCATCACGTGGCTGCTGAGCATCACGCACAACATGGCGATCGACGAAGTCCGGAAGCGCCGGCGCCGGCCCCAACGGGCCGACAACGAGGAACCGGAAACGGTCCTCGCGGCGATGATGGACGAGGGGCAGGACGTCGAAGAGGAAGTCTGGCTGTCGAGTCTCCGCACGACGATCGCGTCGGCGCTGGAACAACTGCCACCGGCGCAGCGGGAGGCGATCGAGCTGGCCTACTTCCAGGGTCTGACCCAACGGGAGATCGCCGATCGCCTCGGCGAGCCGCTGGGGACGATCAAGACCAGGATGCGATTGGGCATCCAGAAGCTGCGCGAGCAGCTCGGCGATCTTGGCGAACTGGTGCAACGCAGCGAGGTGGATGAAGCGTGAGCGAGAGCCCCGACGCCCAGCAAACGCACTTGGGTCCCGAATGCGCATTTGTCCGAGATCAAGCGGCCTCGTACGTGATGGCCGCCCTCGAACCCGACGAACGTCGCCGGATCGACCGCCACCGGAACCGTTGCCAGAAGTGCGATGGAGCGATCGCGGAGGTGCGCCAGACGGTCAGCTACCTCGCCTTCAGCGTTCCGCCGATGACCCCGCCGGTTCGGGCGAAAACGGCCCTTATGGAGCGCGTTGCCCAAGCGAGCCAGACCGAGTATCTGTTTCCGCAGCCGCCGATCCCGGCACCGACGCTGACGATCCCGTCCTCGCAGGACGCCCTCGCTCCCATCCCCCCGGGTTGGGAAGACGCCAATCTCGCCTCCCCGCAATCGCCCGCCGGCAAGCCGGACCACGGCAGACGGTTCCTCCCCAGTTGGCACCTGCTGGCGACGCCGCTTGCGACCGTCCCGCTCGTCCTCGCCCTCGGCATCGTCGGCGTCTGGGCGATGAACACGCAGAATCGCCTCAGCGCCCGCTCGGCCCAGGTTGAAGCCCTCAATCTCCAGGTAGACCACCTGAAGGGGCGCGTCGCCACCCTCGACAGCACCCTCGCCGACGTCGACAAGTTCATCGAAGCGGCAGACGCGATCCACTACGACATGTCCGCAAGCACCAACTCCTCGGCCTCGAAAGCCGTCGGCCAGGTCATCGCCAACCCCGGCACCGACGAGGCGATGCTGGTCGTCAAGGGCCTGGGAGGAGGACACGCCACCTACGAAGTCCTCCTCGAATCCAACGGCGGGAACATGATTTCGGCCGGCGAGTTGCCGGTCACCGCGGACGGTGCCGGCAAGGCGGTCCTGAAACTGTCCCAGCCGTTCTCGTCGTATCGATCGATCCACATCAAGCCGAAGCTCGACAACGACGTCGGCCCCGCGTCCGATTCGGTCACGCCCTCGGCGCCGGACGCCCTCGTCGGCGTCATCGATCCCAACCTCGGCAACACCGGCGACACCGACGTGCCGGACGTCGGGCAATCGAATTAGCAACGAGGGAACAGGAGTTGAGGACGAGCGTGCTCCTGTTCCCTGTTCCCTCGCAACCTACTCGGCCCCGCGTCCGCCCTTCTTCGCCCGCTCTTGCTCCGCCAACCAGAGTTCGTCCACCCCGTATTGGAGGACGAACAGGCGGCAGAGCCGCTTCCACCCCAGGTCCGAGTAGTACCGCTTGAAAACCGCCCGCACATCCTCCGCCGTCTTCGCGGCGTCGAACTCGGCGTCGATCTTTTCGAGGAGTTCCCGCGTCACCTCTTGTGGCATCCTCGCTCCCCCTCTGCTGAGGCGGAGGGCGGAAGGCGGAGGGCGGGGTGATGACGTCTCAATCAGTCCTCAGTCCACTCGCATTCCCCACACCCTCCCCCGCCTTCCGCCCTCCGCCTTCCGCCCTCCGTTTGCGCCACGATGCCCGAGCGGACTATAGTCTCATCGCCCACTCCAAGCGGGCCCGGCGCGATAGATGAAGCGTAGGGGATGAACAGCCTCGTGGAAAGCGGTCTCGCGTCCCAGGGCGCCCGATCGGCTGAAGCGGATTCGACATTCGAGACGCTCCCCGCCCCGTCGGCGCCCGTGGTCGACCGCCCGATTGCGATCCCGCGGTACGACGGTCACGCCGTCGCCAGCGGTGAACCACCGATTCGCTCGCTCAGTATCGTCGTTCCCGTCTACAACGAAGAGGGCAACCTCGAAGAACTGCATCGCCGTCTGACCGACGTCCTCACCGCGATCGGTCTTCCTTACGAGATCGTCGTCGTCGACGACGGTTCGAAGGACGGGACCTGGCGGATCGTCCAATCGCTCCACGCGCGCGATTCCCACGTCGTCGCCCTCCGCCACCGGCGCAACTTCGGCAAGGCGCAGGGTCTGGCCAACGGGTTCGCCGTCGCCAAAAACGACGTGATCGTGACGATGGACGGCGATCTCCAGGACGATCCGTACGAACTGCCGCGCTTCCTCGCCAAACTCGACGAGGGGTACGACCTCGTCTCCGGTTGGAAGCAGCGCCGCCAGGATCCGCTCGGCAAAACCGCGCCTAGCAAACTCTTCAACGCCACCGTCCGCCGCGCTTCGGGCGTCCCGCTCCACGACTTCAACTGCGGTTTCAAGGCCTACCGCCGCGAGGTCACGCAGCAAATCCGCCTCTACGGCGAACTCCATCGCTTCACCCCGGTCCTCGCCGACGCCGAGGGATTTCGCATCGCCGAGCTGCCCGTCAAGCACCACCCCCGCACCTGGGGCCAATCCAAGTACGGCTACAAGCGCCTCGTCAAAGGGTTCCTCGATCTGCTCACCGTCGTCTTCCTCACCCACTACCGGCAGCGCCCAATGCACCTCTTCGGCATTCCCGGTCTCTTCGCGTTGTTCCTCGGCATCGCCATCGGGATCGAACTGACGGTCGAGAAACTCTTCCTCGACCATCGCATCGGGACGCGACCACTCTTGATGCTCTGCGTTCTCCTGGTCGTGATCGGGACCCAATTCTTCGGTCTCGGTCTCCTGGGCGAATTCCTCGCCCACGGCTCGAACCCGCCCCGCCCCGAACCCAGCCACGTCATCCGCGATTCACTCGGTCTTTCGCCACACGCGGCGCCGGCCGACGTACACGCGTGAACGAGCAATCGGTCGTCCATCGCCAGCAACCGGGCGCCGGCCAGGAAGATCCGGCCGGGCCGTCACCCATCCAACAAAGCCGAGCCGTCAGGACCGCGCGCCGCCTGTCCGCCATTCCGACTCCGGTCATCTTCGGCTTCTCGATCGTCCTGGCGATGCTGCTCCTGCTCTGGGAAGGCGCCCTGGGCGACGTCGGTCCCGCCATCCGCCGTGCCGACGCCGGCACGATCGTCGCCGGGCTCCTCCTCTACCTGGCCGGATTGGCGCTCCTCTGCCTCCGCTGGCACCTTCTCGTCCGGATGATCAAGGGCGTCTCGCACGCCCCGCGCGCCGCCGAGGCCTTCCTGACCTCGGTCGTCATCAACTACGCCGCCCCCGTGAGCCTCGCCGTGCCGAGCCGCGTCGCCCTGACCAAGCGTGCCCTCGGTCTGACCGCGACCGAAACCGGCGCCGTCGCCCTCTGGGAAATCGCGACCGACGTGCTGGTGCTCGGTCTCGCCTCCCTGCTCTGGTTCGGGGTCGGCGGGCGCGAAGCGGACACCTTCTCCGCCGCATCGAGCAGCGCCCTTGTCGTCGTCGGGATCATCCTCGGCGCGCTCCTCGCCGGCATTGCCCTCCTCTTCATCGTCGCCCGGACGCGACCACGCCTCTGGGAGCGGATCCTCGCAACGGTTCGCACAACCCTCACCTATCCTACCCGGCGCCCGCTCGACGCTGTGCTTGCGGTTGGCACGACGGTCGTCTACTGGATCGTCCAGGGGGCAGTCTTCTGGCTCCTTCTGGACGCCATCGGCGAGGACCCGAGTCTCGCCCTCGTCCTCGGTCTGATCAGCCTACCGATTCTCGTCGGGATGCTCAGTCCGGTCCCCGGCGGAGCCGGCGTCCGCGAAGCCCTGATGCTGGCCGTCGCCCGCGTCCACGGTGCCGACGGTGCCAGCGTCCTGCTGGCCGCCGTCACCTACCGCGTCGCCCTCTTCGCCTCGATCCCGATTCTCTACGCCCTCGTCCGAGTCTGGCTGACCTTCGATCCGGCGCCGCAACCGGCCCCGGTCTCCGAGGCGGAGTAACCACAGGAAAGGAAGCGACGTGTCCGACGCCCAGGCAACGACGTCGACGGTTATCGACACCAGCAATTACCGGAAGCACACCCACGCGAACCCACTCCAGCGCCGCCTGATCGACCGCTTCCACCGCGTCATCGTCGCCAAAATCGCCGGACTCACCCCCGAAACCTTCCTCGACGCCGGTTGCGGCGAAGGCTTCGTCGCCGAGATCTTGCTCCGCCAACTGCCCGGACTAAAGATCACCGGTTTCGACTTCAACCCCGCCGCCGTCGCCGTCGCCTCCCAGAAAGTCCCGAACGCCACCTTCCAGACCGCCAGCATCTTCGACATCCCGTTCGCCGACGGCAGTTTCGACGTCGTCGGCTGCTTCGAAGTGCTCGAACACCAGGAAGACCCGTCCGCCGCCCTCCGCGAGTTGGCGCGGGTCGCCCACCGCGCCGTCGTCCTCAGCGTCCCGCACGAACCCTACTTTTCCCTCTCCAACGTCGCCCGCGGCAAGAACCTCAACGTCTGCCCCCGCGGCAGCGACCCCGACCACCGCCAGTTCTGGACCCGCCGCGCCTTCGGCGACTTCGTCGGCGGCATCCTCGACGTCCAGTGGCTCGGCGGCTCCATGCCTTGGACGATCTGCGTGGCCAAGAAGCGGACCATGTGATTCTGCTTTTGGCCTCTCGCCACCGCACGACGCGCCCATGTGCACCGTAGGGGCACGGCATGCCCATTTGGATCAACTATTTCGCTTATTGTCGGCGTCGCGCGGGGGTAAGTTGGTCCGGATGACGGCATGCCGTGCCCCTACGAGTCCTGAACCGGGCGAGGCACCAGCGAATGGTGCGTGTGGACCGCCAACCACCACTCGCCCCGCCGCTCCAACACCGCCGTCATCCGGCCCCGCCGCTCGTGCCACGCCCCATCGGCGCCCTGTCCCTCGGAGGTCCATGGGCACGCCAGCCAGACACCATCGTCCCCATAGGCCCGAACATGCAACTCGTCGGTCAGAAACGTGAATCCGCGGATCGTCCCCCAGATGTGCCGCCATTGGTCCCGCTCCAACGCCTCCAACCCCAACACCAACGCGGCCCTCGTCCCGAACGCGACGACGTCGGCGGCGAATATCGCCCGGCACCGCGCGTAGTCCTCCGTTCGCACGCACGCCTCCATCTCCGCCAGCCACCCCCGCACAATCGGATCGATCGCCATCCTCGCGGACCCTCCCCCGACCGTCATCGACGTGAGACACTTTACCCCGACGCCGCCCCGCACGGAATTCCGGCGTGGCCGGTGTCGAATGCACCCTTGACCTCGGAGACAATCGATGGATTTTCCGAACGACCGCGACGAAACCGACGAGATTGACACCCTCTTCGAGCGCCTCTACGGCCCGCTCGAACTGCGCTCCCCCACCGAGCAGACCGACCGCCCCGACGAGATCGTCGTCGCCCGCCGCGCCCTGGAACCGGTCCGCCAGTCCCTGAGTGACGCCGGGTTTTACGCCTACGGGACCTTCGACGATCAGCACCGCTGGACGATCGCCGTCGACGACGAAGCCGGCCGCGTCGACGTCCGCATCGGACCCGACGGATTCGTCGTCGAACTCTGGGCCTCCTCGCCGGGTCTCTTCGCCGACGAGCAAAACGAGTGGCGCCGCCGTGCCCTGGAACGCCTGGCGCGGATGACCATCCCCACCATCTCCCGCGGTCAACTCGAACCCCACCAGATCGCGACCTGGGACGAAGTCGACCACGGCGTCGCCGTCCGCCTCCACTACGAACTCCCCTTCACGCAGGCCGAAACCGTCGGTTCGTTCGTCCGCGCCCATCTCACCGAGTTGGACGACGTGCTGACCCTGGTCGAATCGCGCGTGACCTCGTGATCGTTCGCGATCGTCCGAAAGGAGACTCCGCATGCGCCGTCTGATCTCCTCCCTGTTCGCCCTGATCCTCCTTCTCGGCGGCGGCGGAGCGGCGCTTGCACGCCAGGGGACGCCAACACCTTTCGAGCTATCACCGGGAATCACCGCGGCATTTTCCGTCTCGGTCCCCGTCGACGCGCTTCCCGCGGACTCCGGCGTCGTCCTCTTTGCCCGCTATCGCCTGGCCCCCGGCGCCGAGGTACCCGCCAGCGCCGGCCAGAATATTGCCATGGTTTATGTCGAGTCGGGTGAGTTAACGCTGACCGGGAATGGCCCGGCCTCAATTTACCGTGGTGGGCAAAGCCAGCCCAAAGCCGAGCCCAACGAGCCGGGCGTCGAAGAGGTCCTGGCGGCGGGCGACATCCTGTATTCGCCCGTCTGCTCCGTCACCGGACTCCGCAACGACGGCGCGGCGCCGCTCTCGGTCCTCCTCGGCGGCGTCACCGGTTTCGGCACGGACACCTGCCCCGGTGCTACCCCGGTCGCCGAGAGTACCGACAACACCGGCCTGGTGACCGATTTCCTCGCCCTCGGTCAGACGAAGCCGCCGGCGACGCTCCCCGCCCAGTTGGCGATAGTGAAAGCCACCTACGCCCCCGGCGCCTCCGATCCGCCCGGCGCCAACAGCGGCACGGTCCTCGCCCGCGTCGACAGCGGCACCTTTTCGCTGACGATGAGCGAAGGCGAGGGAACGATCATCCGCAAACCCGCCGATCCCAGCGATTTCTTCTCCGCCCAACAAGACCCGCTGGTCGCCGGGGTCGAGGCGACGCTCAATCCGGGCGACATGGTCTGGGAAGCCGGCGGCACGTCGATCCAGGGCCGCAACAGCGGCACCGAACCGGCCACGGTCGTCCTCTTCGTCCTCGTCTCGAACCCGGCCAGCCCGGCAACGCCGACCACCTGAGCGACTTCGGCCCGCGCCGCGCAGTCGCTACACTCGGTCCAACCGGTTTTGGCGGATCGCTGCGGGAGGGAAGAACGGTGGTTGACGGTTTCGACTCAATGGCCTGGCGACGCCGACTCGTCGCCGCGCGCGGGACGGGTCCGGCCGATCTCCTCCTCGTCGGCGGCAAGGTCGTCAACGTCTTCTCGGGCGAGTTGGAGGAGACGAACGTCGCCATCGTCGGCGACCGCATCGCCTACGTCGGCGACTTCGGCCGCGCCTGGGAGACGATCGACGTCCGCGGCAAGTTCGTCGCCCCATCGTTCATCGATGCCCACTACCACGTCGAGAGTTCCCTGGTCTGGCTCCCGGAGCTCGCCCGCGCCGTCGTCCCCCACGGGACCGGAGCCGTCGTCACCGACCCCCACGAACTCGCCAACGTCGCCGGACTACCCGCCCTCACCGCGCTCCGGGAAGTGGCGCGCGGTCTGCCGTTCCACCTCCGCTTCACGGCCCCGTCGTGCGTCCCCGCCAGCGAGCACGAGAGCCCCGGCGCCCGCTTCGGCGTCGACGAGATCGCCGAGGTGTTGAGCTGGCCGGAGACCGTCGGGCTCGGCGAGTTGATGAACTTCCCCGGTGTCGTCGCGGGCGATCCGGAGATCGCCGCCAAACTCCGCGTCTCGGCCGGCCGCCGCCGCGACGGTCACGCCCCCGGTCTCCGCGACTCGGCGATGCAGGCGTACGCGGGATCGGGCATTGGGTCCGACCACGAATCGACGACGCTCGCGGAGGCGCGGGCCAAACTCCGCGCCGGTCTGATGATCATGATCCGCGAGGGATCCTCGGAGCACAACCTCCACGACCTCCTCCCACTCGTCACCGACCGGACCTACCCCCGCTGCTGCTTCGCCTCCGACGACCGCGACTGCCATACTCTCCTCCACGACGGCCACATCGACCAAAGTCTCCGCCTCGCCATCGCCGCCGGTCTCGATCCGATCCGCGCCATCCGCATGGCGACCTGGAACGCCGCCGACTACTGGCGCCTCGACGGCATCGGCGCCGTCGCCCCCGGTTACGAAGCCAACCTCGTCGTCCTCGACGACCTGGAGCAACTCAACGTCGCCATGACCATCTTCCAGGGCAAGATCGTCGCCCGCGACGGCACCCTCGTCGCCGACCTCCCGGCCGCGCCGGTCCCGGATTTCCTGCTCAACTCGGTCAACGTCGCGCCGATCACGCTGAACGATCTCAAGCTCCGTCCCGAACATGCGCGTCAGGCCGTCGAAGTCATCCCCGGCCAGATCGTGACCCGTCTGGCCCAGGTCACTCCCGCAATCGAGGGTGAATCGGCAATCGCCGACCCCTCGCAGGACCTCCTCAAACTCGTCTGCGTCGAGCGCCACCACGCCACCGGCCGCGTCGGCGTCGGCTACGTCAAGGGGTTCGGTCTCAAGCGCGGCGCCCTCGCCAGCACCATTGCCCATGACGCCCACAACATCGTCGCCGTCGGCGCCGACGACGCCGCCATCCTCGCCGCCATTGCCACCGTCGTCGAGACCCAGGGCGGTCTCGCCGCCGTCGCCGAGGGTCTCGTCCTCGCCCACCTCCCCCTCCCCATCGCCGGTCTCCTCTCCGACCGCCCGCTCGAAGAGGTCGCCGCCACCTACGACCAACTCGAAGGCACGGCGAGGGGATTGGGCAGCAATCTGCCATCGCCGTTTGGGTTACTCGCCTTCCTGGCGCTGTCGGTAATTCCGGCGGCGAGGGTGACGGACAAGGGGTTCTTGCGGGTCGGGTAGATGGCCGCCCTCACCCCCGGCCCCTCTCCCTTCCGAGGGAGAGGGGAGCGTTCCTCAATCGGGCGGCGTGGAAATCGAGGCAACCGCTTCCGTCGGCGCGGTTTCCCCCTCTCCCTCGGAAGGGAGAACGGGTCAGGGGGTGAGGGCAAAAACTCCCTCCTCATAGATCCTTCTCACAATGTCCTCGATATCCGGTTCCTCGATCGCCACGTCCCGCACGTCGTGCGCGGCCGCGACTGCCCCGATCAACTCGGCGGGATTCACCCGCTCCCGGTCGAATCGCAGCCAATACCGCGGCCCGTCGGACCGCACGACAATCACCCGACCGTCCGCCGTCAATTCCTCGGGTACCAGACACCCGGCAACTCCCTCCCCCGATGCGAGGTCCACGATCAGTGTTCGGTGCGTCCCGAACCGCCGCCGGATCTCGTCGATCCCCCCGTCGTAGATCAACCGCCCGTGATCGATGATCATCATCCGCCGGCAGAGATGTTCGACGTCAACCAGGTCGTGCGTCGTCAGGATGATCGTCACCCCGCGCTCGCGGTTGATTCGCTGCAAGAAATCGCGGACGCGCGCCTTGGCGACCACGTCGAGCCCGATCGTCGGTTCGTCCAGGTAGAGTATCTTCGGGTCGTGCAGGAGCGCCGCCGCCAGGTCTCCCCGCATCCGCTGGCCGAGCGAAAGTTGGCGCACCGGCGTTTCCAGGAACGGATCGAGATCGAGCAGCGCCCGCAACTCGCCAAGATTTTCTCGGTGCCGCTCGGACGTGACCCCGTAGACGTGCCGCAACAGATCGAGCGACTCGATCAGCGGCAAATCCCACCAGAGTTGCGTCCGTTGCCCGAAGACGACCCCGATCCGCCGCGCCAGCGCCTTCCGGTTCCGCCACGGCGTCAATCCGGCCACCGTCGCCTCGCCCGACGACGGCACCAGGATGCCGGTCAGCATCTTGATCGTGGTCGATTTCCCCGCCCCGTTCGGCCCGACGTACCCGACGATCTCCCCCGCCGCCACCTCGAACGAGATCCCGGCGACCGCCTGCACCTGCCGCCCGGAGCGATCGACCAATCCCCGCAGCGCGCCGAGCGCACCCTTGTGGTGCCGCGCCACCCAGAACGTCTTCGTCAAATCGCGGACGCAAATCCCCGCCGGTGCGTCGCTGCGAGCTGACACCGCTACCTCCAACCGGAAGGCGGAGGGCGGAGGGCGGAGGGCGGAAACGCATCGTTTATCCCGCCCTCCGCCTTCCGCCTTCCGTTCGACAAAGACGGCAAGGATACCAACCGTGTCAACTGCCGGTGCTGCGGTAGTGGCGGACTCCGACGCGCCAGAAGAATCCGGCGACGAAGCAGAACGCAACCGCAACCACGGGCGCGACGAAGCGAGCGAATGCCGGCAGCCCGAGCGGATCGGGTTTGTGGAGGAGGTAGAGCGCCGGCAAGAAGATCGTGAACCCGAGCGGGATGAACCAGAGAAAAAGCCGGCGCAGCCAGACGTCGAAGATGTGTAAGGGGTATTGCGCCATCGTCGTCCCACCGTAGGTGAACGCATTGACGGCCTCGGTGGCTTCGGTTGTCCAGAAGCACATCGTCGCCTCAAAAGTAAACAGTGCGGTGAACAACACCGACGCGCTGGCGATGACCACGGGCAGGTAGATCGCTCGCCCAATCGTCCACGGGACGTCGACCAACCTGAGCGCGATGCCGAAGGCGATGACGCCCTGGAGAAACCGGCCGAATTGGTGCAGCTTCACGTCGGAGCAGAAGATCTGCAACAGCGGGCTAATCGGGCGGGTGAGTATGCGGTCGAACTCTCCACGCACAATCTGTTGCGAGAACCCGTCGAACGCGCTCCCGAAGATCTTGGCGATGCCGAAGGCCATTTCGCTCAGGCCGTAGAGAAAGGCGATCTCACCCGCGCGCCAGCCGCCCATCGTCTCGAAGTGGCGAAACAGGATGAAGATCGTCGCCAACTCCAACCCGTTCACCAAAAAAATCCCGAAGAATTGCAGCACGAAGGACGTCTTGTACTGCATCTGGCCGCGGATGCGGGCTCCCGCGAAGCGGCGATACAACCGCGCTTCTCGGGCGACGCCATGCCGGTCAACCACCCTGGATCACCACCTTCCGCATCGCCAGGCGCAGCATGAGCAGGGCCAGTCCGCTCAGCGCGATCGCCCAGAACACCTCCAGCCCGATCGCCCTCACCGCACTCCCATGCCCGAGAAAGACTTCGATCGGCACCATGATGAACGTCCGAAAGGGGAGGAGGTTGGCGATGGTTTGCAACCAGGGCGGGAAGAACGTGATCGGC
>DATBFX010000248.1:0-32329 GCA_036558305.1 Thermomicrobiales bacterium
CCGTAGAGACCGGCGGCAAATCCTTCCCCGTAGCGATTCTCCTCGTAGCGGTCGGCGAAGGCCCCCAGTTTTTCGAAGTTGAGGCGGGCGTTGGCGGCGCGGAGCGGGTCGACCGTCCAGACGATCTCGACGAACCCGCGCTCCAACGCGATCGCCGCCTGCAGCCGCTTCAGATCGGCACCCAGACCGAGCGACCGCACGCCGGCGCGGACCGCGAGGTATTCCGAGACGATCCGCGGGCGACGTCGAAAAAACCCGCCCCACCCGGCCGAGAAACCGACGAGTTCTTCGTCTCCTTCCGGCGACCCGATGAAGGCCCCGATCACGTCGCCTCCGGTCTCGGAGACCGAGACGAGTTCACCCGCGTTGAGCAAGTCGAGATCGGAAACGCCGAAGACCTCGCGTTGCAAGTCGTCGACCGGCAGGAGTTCCGCCAGGCGGCGAAGCAGACGAAAGCCGATTCGGTGCTCGCCAACGCGCTTGCTCCAACTCATCGGCTCGCCGTGCGGCCCGCGCGGCTCGTCGTGGACGGCAAATCCGAGGTCGACCGCGGTTGGCGGCGTGGGGGTAGGTGCGGCGGGATCGACGTTCACTCCGTTTCTGCTCACGCCGGCTCCTCCCCAGCCGCCCTCGCAGGGCGTCTCCCAACGCCGGGACGTTTCGGCAGCCGCCGCGATGGCAACCGAGCGCCGGATCGACGGTTCAATCGTCGCGGCGGCCAAAAGCCAGAACTTCGGCCGCGGCCAGGCAGTCGTTGGCCACCGCCCGACCCTGGTCGAACAACACCGCCAGCAGATCGGTCATCCCCTGCGCGTACCGCCGCGATGCTTCGATCCGCCACCGCGTCGACCCGGCTCCGGGATCGGCTCGCCCCCGGAGGTGCGCATCCTTGCGAAGCGCGTTCGCGAGGAGGATGACCGCGAGTTCTCGTTGATCGTCGGTGATGGTTGGCTGCCCCATCGCGCCCCCTGTTGGACAATCACGCACGCGTCGCCACCCGATCGTTCGGTGTGTTACGACCGACCCACGATCGGCGTCGCGCCGCTCGGCGCCTCGATCGTCAGCGGTAGGTTGTAGGTGAACACCGTCGTCGTCGCCTGCCCGCCGGCGCGGGTCTCCAGCGAGCACGGCAAATCGTCCGCACCAAGAGCAAGGATGATCTCGATCCGCTCGCCGGTCTGGGTGGTATCGGCGACTCGGTACGTGGCACAGGCGCGCCCGTCCACCGTTGTCTGACCGAGCGGGACGGCGTCGCGCGCGCGCTCTTGGCGCGACAGACCCGAATACGGCGCGGTCGGCGGGGCCAGGAGGTCGGCGTAAAACTCCCCGGCGGGAGGAGTGCCGGCGAAGGCGGCCGGATCCACCGCGACCCAGGCGTCGGGATCGCCGCGACTTGGGCTCAAACCAGGGGCGAGCGGTCCGCGTGCATAGACCTTGCCTCCGACCGCGATCACCTCGTATTGGCCGACACCGTCGAGACGAGCGAGCCGATGCTTGCGGTCCGGCAGAACGACCTCGTCGATCGTTTCGACGGCACCCGGTCCGGCCACGCCGGATGCGGCGGTGACGGCGGGCGAGCCCGTTTTGCCCGGTTCGCCGCCGGCCGTCGTCGTCACGGCACGGTAGGTCGTCACACCGACCCAGGCAGCGCCGATGCGATCGGCCAGTGTGCCGACGGTGAGTCCGCTGCCGGTGACGGTGCTGGTGACGGCGGTCGCGCTTCCCGTTACCGGCACCGTCGTGGTCGACGTCGGTTTGGCGGTCTCCTTGCCGCAGGCCGCCAGGGTGCCGAGGATGGTCAGCGCGCCCAGTCCGACCGCGACGAAGCGTCGAATCGAGGTCGAGTGCCGTGGCTGCCGGCGCACCCATCGGCGAGTGCACATGCTTTGGACCAAATCGGGCTCCTGTGGTTTGGGGAGCGATGCGGGCCATCGCGCAAGCCTACCAGAGGCGCCTGCACGGGGCGCGAAATCGGATCGATTCCGGGCACACGCGTCTCACAAATCCGGCGATCGCGCGTCCTACAGACGTACGCGCACCGAGGTCGGTACGCCGGCACCGACGGCGGGGCGCGACGACAGGAATCGGCGCTATTTACCGCGATTCGAGCGGACGACGGACGGTCAACCGGCGTCCTCCCAGACCCGCAGTTTCATCCTCGGGATCCTGTTCTGTTCGTGGAGGACCGTGATGACGATTGCAATTGGTCGCCGCCGGCTCATTTTCTCCCTCATCGTCGCCCCGTCGTGCCCGAAGACCATCGACATCCCGATGGCACACAACGCGACCGACGACGAACTGGCCCGTCTGAACAGCACCATCAGCGCCATGGAAGACCGGCGCCGGTGGGAAGCGTCCGCGATCCTCTACGGCGGCATGCGCCCCCGCTAACACCACCTTCGCCAGAAATCCGCGGGCACCGTGCCGCAGACACGGCTCGCCCGCGGGCCACCAGTCCACGCGATTCTCACCTTGAATGCCGAGCTGCAGCGCGCTGGCGTCTGCCGAAAGGCAGGAATGATGCTTCCATACAGTGCACACGACGTCTTGCGTGTGGTGCGCCACGAGTTGGCTCCCGACGACGAACGACGCGACGGTGCTCACCTGGCCGCCGATATCGGGCGCGACGACGACCTTCCGTGTGGTCCCGACCGGCGGCACGATGGAGGCGGTCTTCGGTTCCCATTGACCTTTTTGCGGGGCCTCGTGCTCCTGCGCGGCGTTTAGCCCCGCCTCTTCGATCGTCGCTTCTCTCGTACCCACTCGCGTCGCCGTTTGACCCGGATTCCGCGGCTCATCCAGGAGAAGCAACATGGCCACCGGCGTTTTCCTCCTCGTCTTCTTCGGCATCGCGCTCGTCGCGCTCGACCTGGCCGCGTTGCGTTTCGGTGCCGATTCCCGGTCGCGCGACGACCGGCCCAATTGGTGGTAGTTCTGCTCAACATCGATCACTTCTTTTCCCTCCCTCCTTTCCCTCCCTCCCCACCCCACGCGACGACCGGGCGGCTCCCACAGCCGCCCGGTCGTCTCTTTGTGACTGCCCGTTCTGCCGTCAGGGGTCTTCTGGCATAGCTCCTGCTTAAGCCTGCGCGGTTAGCGACGGCCACGGCCGAACCGGGACACGGGTGCGTTTCTGCAGGGAGCCGAGGGGATGCCGGAAGCGGCGAAGAAAGGACACATCGATGGAGACCACGCCTACGCGGAGACCGGCGGGTCCGATCTGCCGCGTTCTGGCCGCCTGCTTGCTCATGACCGGCGCCCTGGTCGCGGTGGTGGGACGCGGCGGTCCGGCGTACGCGCAGGACGTTACCAAGACCGACGCCACGGTGCGCGTTGTTCACGCCTCGCCCGGTGCCCCCAATCTCGACGTCCTGATCGATGGACAGCCGGTCGTCAAGGATCTCGCCTTCGGTGCCGCGACCGAATACTTCGCGGTTCCGGGCGGCGACCACAAGATCCAAATCACCCCGACCGGTCAAGGTGCGGACGCCGCGCTCATCGACTCCGATCTCAACGTCGACGCCGGCGACGCCTACGTCTTCGTCGCCATGGACCGGCTCAACGACATCGAAGGCAAACTCCTTAAAGTCAACCTCGACAGCCTCGATCAAGGTAAGTCGCGGGTCCGCCTCATCCATGCCTCACCGGACGCCGGCAAGATCGACCTGTCCGTGACCGGAGGCGACCAACTCTTCGGCGGCGTCAGTTTCAAGGACTCCACCGACTACAAGGACGTCGACGCCGGCACCTACAGTCTGGACGCCAAGAACAGCGACGACGGTCGCGTGCTGCTGACCGCCCAGAACATCGACTTCGCGGACGGTCAGGTCTACGACGTCGTCTTGCTAGGCCAAATCGCCGACAACAGCCTGGCCCTGCTGCCGCTGGCGACGGTCGTCTCCGTGCCGTGCACGCAGGTCCTCGGGCTCGACGGTGGCGCCGACGATTCCTGCGTGCGCATCGTCCACGCCGCGCCGGGAACTTCGCAGGTAGACCTCTACGTCAACGACTCGGCGCTCGCGAAGGGGCTCGCCTTCGGCAAGGCGACCGACTTCATCGCGGTGCCGAAGGGCGACCAGCACAAACTGCAGGTGATCGCGGCCGGCGGTACACCGGGTGACAACGACCTCCTCGACGACGACCTGAGCTTCGACAGCCGCAAAGCCTACGAGGTCGTCATCACCGGCAACCCCGACGACCTGCAGGCCAAGAACGCCGAAATCGACCTCTCGCCGCTGCCCGCCGGCCAGGCACGCGTGCGCGTGATCCATGCCTCACCGGACACGGGCGGCGTCGACGTCGTCGTCGCCGACGGACCGACCCTGTTCGGCGGGGTCGACTACCGCGACGTCACCGACGACAAGACCGTCGACGCGGGGGCGTACAAACTCCAACTCAAGAACGGCGACACTGTCGTCCTGACCGGAGACGTCACGTTCGACGCCGGCACGGTCTACGACGTGATCGTCATCGGCCGCAGCGACGACAACTCCCTCGCGCTCCTGGTCCTCTCCGCGCAGGCGCTTGTCCGCGAAGGCGGGGTGGCAACACCCGAATCGCAGGGGACCGCCACGGCCGGCACCGCCGAGGCGACCGTCGTCGACGCCACCGTCGCACCGGGTGAGCAGACGGTTGTGCCGACCGCGGGTGGGGTTGAACCCACGGCGACGCCATAGCGGCGTCCCTCGACAAGAAGGCGACGGCACCGGTGGCGCCAGCCGCCGGTGCCGTCGTGCGTGGCGCCCCCGTTACAGACCGCGAGCCACGCTCAGAGCGCTCAAGAAAAGCGGGCGCAGGGAGAACCGTTCGCCCTTGTTGGGGGTATCGCCGTCTTCCGGTCGGTCCTCGTCGCGTCGGATGTCGCGGGCGATGTGTGCACCGTGGCGGCGCTCGTCTTCCGGGGTCATCTCGTAGCGCATGACGCGCACTAAGTCGAGTGCATTGTAGGGAACCATTACCAGTCCTCCGCTTGTCCAGAGCACATCCGATGACCCGGTGCCGGAGGGCCGGATCGCCGCCGGCTGGGAGTCAGGCGACACCCACAGACTACCGGCGATTGGCAGTCAGGTCGTCGTGCGGAGGATCGAATCGCGGTTTATCGTTTTGGGCAGCGGTTTATGCGGAATTATGGCGACTTGTGGAAAGGGCGAGGGCGCCGGAGTTCGGCGCCCTCGCATCGCGGAAACGACATTGACGAAGCAGCGCGATCAGTAGTGGATCACCACCGGTGTGCCGATCGGGGTCCAGTAGTAGAGCCATTCGGCGAAGTCGAGGGGAAGGTTGACGCAGCCGTGGCTCATGACGTGGCCGAAGTTGTTGTGCCAGTAGGTGCCGTGGAGAGCGTGACCCCAGTCGGTGAAGTACATCACCCACGGCACGTCCGGCACGTAGTAGCACTCGCCCTGGATGCAGCCCGACATCGTCTGGCTCTCCAGTTTGGTGTTGACGTACCAGGTGCCGGTGGGGGTCTCGAAGCCGGGGCGACCGGTGCTGACGTAGGTCTCGTTGATGCGCTGGCCGTTTTGCCAGGCGATCAGGTACTGGGTGCTGAGGTTGACCTCGATCCACTTCGCGCCGCCGAACGGATCGGGTGGCGCCTTCGGGCAGCGCACCGTGATGTTGCCGGCCGAGGTGACGACCTTCACCCCCTCTTTGTCGTACGCGGCGTTGGTCAGGATGTAGCTGGTGGTCAGGACGTGGTTGGTGGCGCCCCCGCCCGAGGTCCAGTACTTCGTCTTGGTCGAGGAGATCTTCTGGTTGACGACGAACGGTTCGCTGGCCGTCGGCTGATAGAGCGTCGTGATCGATTTGACGACGATCGCGGTGAAGCCGTTGTTGGTGACGCGGATCTTTTCCGGATCGGAGGTGCAGTTGATCGTGACCTTGATCTGGGCGGTCGTCGTCGGCGGGGCCTTCGGGCAGTGGGTCGTGACCTCCCCGACCGACGTCTGGATGACGACGCCTTCCTTTTCCCACGCCGAGTCGTTGAGGAAGAGGCGGTTGACGAGCATGGTGACGCCGCTGGCGGTCGGACCCGCAAACCAGTCGCGCGACTTGCCCGCCCAGATCTTTTTGTTGGTGGCGAAGGGTTCGGATTTGAGCGGCGAGTAGATCGACCCGATCGATTGGACGATGATCGAGCGTTGTCCGTTGTTCGTGACGGTGATCTTCTCGGGATTCGACCGGCAGTTGAGCCTGACTTTGATGTCGTCGACCGTCGTGACCAGCGTCGGCTGCGGTGTCACGTCCTGCGACTTGACCTGCGTTTTCGACGTCGCTTCGGCGGTGCCCACGTCGCCCTTCGGCGTTCCCGTGCTCGTCGGCGTGGGTGTGTTGGTCGGCGTCTGGGTCGGGATCGCCTCGTCGGTCGGGGTCGCCGTCTCGGTCGCCGTCGCCTCGTCCGTGGGCGTCGCTTCTTCGGTCGGAGTCGATTCTTCGGTGGGGGTTGCCGTGTCGGTGGGTGTGGCTTCGCCGGTTTGGTCCTCGGTCAGGTCGGCGTCGGGGGTCGCGTCGGAGGAATCGGTGACCGCCGTCTGGTCGCCGTTGCCGTCCTGGGCGAAGACTGGAGCAACCGCGCCGCTGCCCACGATCGGGGCAAGCAGCAGTGCAAGCAAGACGATCCAGGTCGCGCGGCGCGCCATGGTCCCTCCCCCAGGAAACGAGTGTTCCTTCCCCGCCCCGGCCGTACGCAGGGGCTTCGTCTTCCCGCTCCCGATTCTACACGACGTTCAGGAACGGGCAAGCGTTTCCTGGCATCAATTTTGAGTCGTGCGAGGCGAAAATCGGATGTCAAGCGCGCGGAGCGTGTGTCAACGGCGCAACAGGGAAAGCTCCTTCGCTACATCCAGGATCGTGTCGGACCCGTCACCCCGTGTTCTTCAGCGCCCCCGCGATCCCGTTAATGGTCAAGAGGACCGGGCGCAGGAAGAGTTCTGACGTGCCGTCCTCGCGGAATCGACGCAGCAATTCGAGTTGGATGAACGAAAGGGGGTCGACGTACGGATTTCGCCGCTCGATCGAGCGTTGCAAGACCTTGTCGCGGTCGAGCAACACCGGCTGATCGGTGATCGCCAGGATCATCTCGCGCGTCCGCTCGTATTCGGTGCGCACGCACGACCAGACCCGGTCGCGCAGGGCGGGAGGTTGCACCATCGCCACGTAGCGCTCGGCGATCCGCGGGTCGGCCTTAGCGAGGGCCAACTCGGCGTTGCTCAACAGGGCCGCGAAAAAGGGCCATTCCCGCTCCATCTCGCGCAGCAGGTCGAGACCGAACGTCTCCTGCCCGCGGGCGAGCGCGGTGCCGAGCCCGTACCAACCGGGCAGGAGGATGCGCGCCTGCGTCCAGGAGAAGACCCAGGGGATGGCGCGGAGGTCCTCGATCCGCGTCGAGCCCGTTCTCCGGGCTGGGCGGGAACCGAGTTTGAGCCGCGCGATTTCGTCGATCGGCGTCGCCTGTTGAAAGAAGGAGACGAACTCCCGATCGCCGTAGACCAGGTCTCGGTAGACCGCTTCGGACCACTCGGCCATCCGCGCGATCGCGTCCTCGTAGACCCGTCGCCGCTCGAGTGCCGGCTGCGTCAGACCGCCGATGGTACTGACGAGCACGGCGCCGGCGATCAGTTCGAGCTCGCGATGGGCGATTTCGGGAAGGGAGTAACGCGACGAGACGACCTCGCCCTGCTCGGTCAGTTTGATCCTGCCGCGGACCGTACCGACCGGTTGGGCGAGGATGGCGACGTTGGTCGGGCCGCCGCCGCGCCCGATCGAACCGCCGCGCCCGTGGAAAAAGGTGAAGTCGATGCCGTGCTCCTCGAAGAGGGTCGCCAGTTCCACCTGGGCCGCGTAGAGCGCCCAGGTCGAGGCGAGATACCCGATGTCCTTGTTCGAATCGGAGTAACCGATCATCACCTCCTGGGCATCGCCCCAGGCGGCGACCGCCCGTCGATAGACCGGCCGCCCGAGCAGATCGCGCATGGTCGCCGCCGCCGCGGCGAGTGAGGCCCCCTGCTCGAAGAGCGGCGCGATCTGCAGCATCGCGCCCTCGCCGCCGATCCCCGCCAACCGTGACTCCTTCATCAGCAGCAGCACTTCGAGGACATCGGACGGGGTTTCGGCGCCCGAGATGACGTAGGTGCGCATGGCGCCCTGGTGGTCGCCGGCGAGGAGGGAGCGGACGGTGCGAAACGTCTCGACCACCTCCCTTGCCTCCGGCGACAACCCCGCGAGATCCGGCGGGATCAGCGGGCGCGGATTGGCGATCTCGCGAGCGAGCAATTCGGCCTTTTCGGCTTCGGGCAGCGCCGCGTAGTCGCCCTCGGCGCCGGTGATGCGCAGGACGTCGGCGAGGGTGGCCTGATGTCGCTTTGCGTGGTCGCGGATGTCGAGCGTGGCGAAGTGAAACCCGAAGACCTCGGCCTGGCGGATCGTGTCGTGGAGGTCGCCGGCACAGATCAGCGGCTCGTCGTGGGCGAAGAGGGCCCGCTCGACGCGGCGGAGATCGGCGACCAGTTCGGCCGGTTCCGCGTACGCCCCGAACGAGCCGGTCCGGGCGGCTCGCACCCGCTCCCGCATCAGCGTCAGCGCCTGCCGATACGGTTCGTCGGCGTTGCGGTGGTCGAGATCGGCGGCCAACTCCGGGAAACGCGCGCGGTTCTCCTCGATCAAGCCGTCGAGGACCGGGACCGGACCGGTGACGAGGGTCGAGACCGAGACGCGACCGGCCAACTCGCCCAGGCGCGTTTCCAGGAACGCCAGGGCGGCGTCTTTCATGATCCGAAGCGCCTCGGCCGTGAGCGCCGGCGTCACGTTGGGGTTGCCGTCGCGGTCGCCGCCGACCCAGGTGCCGAAGGTGAGGAAGGGCGGGACCGGGATGAACTCCTCGGGGTAGAGATCGGCGATGGCCTCCTCCAGATCGCGGTAGATCTGGGGCACGACGTGGACGAGGGTCGAGCGGAAGTGGATCAAACCGGCGTGCAACTCGTCGAGCACGGTCGGCTGGACGGCCCGCACCTCGTTGCTGCTCCAGAGTTCGGCGATGGTCGAGGCGAGGTGGGTGCGCGCCCGCGCGATCTCGCGGGGCAGCGGGCGTCGCTCGTCCAGGTCGCGGATGACGCGGAAGACGCGCGCCTGTTTGTCGATGACGGTGCGCCGGCGGGCTTCCGTCGGGTGCGCGGTCATCACCAGCCGGACTTGCGCCCGTGCCAGCAGCGTTCTCAGATCGTCCGCAGTCATCCCGCGCTCTTTGAGGATGCCGATCGCTTCGCGGACGGACCCACGGCGGGGATCGTCGGGGTGTTCCGCCTCGCGGCGGCGGATGCGGCGGACGCGTTCGTTGTCTTCCGAGAGGTTGATCAACTGGAAGTAGTTGGTGAAGGCGCGAATCAGTACGTTCGCCTCGTCGATCGAACAGCCCGCGACGAGCGTCGCCAACCGATCGCCCGCGTGCCGATCGCCACCGCGGAACGCCTTGCCGAGCGCGCGCACCTCCTCTTCCAGGTCGAAGGCGTCGTTCCCGGCCTGGGTACGGATCACCTCGCCGAGGAGGTCGCCGAGCAGGTAGATGTCGTCGGAAAGGATTCGGCCGGAGGGCATGTCTCTTCGTCTCGATGCGTCTCGACGGCTGATCGACGGCGTCACGGTACATTGCGCCGGTGGCGGCGACAAGGCGGGCGCTGCCCAAGGCCAGGCGGTGCTGGTTGTGCAAGAGGCGCCGGTGGCGAGGCGAGGTGGTGGCTGGTAGCCTGGCCGTCCTTGCCGTGTTCGGGAGTCTGCCATGCCGTCCGTCGTGACGCTTCGCCCTTCGACCATTGCCGATGCCGAACTGATCCACGCCTGGCGAAGCGAGCCGAGCACCTCGGTCTACCAACCGACGTTGCCGCTTTCGCTCGCGGAGATTCGGGCAAGGCTCGCGGCACGATCGGTGGCCACGGCCTCACCGGGTACCGTCGAGCGGCAGCAATGGACGATCGAAGCCGCGGAGGGGCCGGTCGGGTGGATTTCGCTCAGTTTCACCGCCGAGGATCGCCGGCATCGCAAGGGTTCGGTCGGCTACACGATTGGGGAGCAGTTCCGTGGTCGGGGGTACGGGACGGCCGCTCTCGGCGCGCTGCTGCCGATCGCGTTCGGGCGGGACCGGTTCGGACTCGAACGGTTGGAGGCGATCGCTGCCGTCAACAATGGTGCGTCGCGCCGGGTGCTCGAAGCCAACGGGTTTCGCTTCGAGGGCGTCTTGCGCGGCTTGCTCATCATCAACGGCGTGCGCGTCGACCACGCGATCTACGGTCTGCTGCGGACCGATTGGGAAGAGACCGAAACGCCGTGAAAGGCTCCACCGGCGGTCTACCGCGGGCGATCGAGGAAGTCCGCCACCAACGCGACTCCTCGTTCGATCCACCCCGGTTCGGTTACGTCGATCGGGACGAGCCGCCGGTTGCGGCGCAGCCACGTTTCCTGGTGCCTCACGTACCGGTGCGTGTCCGCTTTGATCCGCTCGGTCGCATTTGCTAGCGTGACCTCGCCTCGCAGATACGGCACCAGTTGCCGGTAGCCGAGTGCCGACATCGCGGGCGCTTCCGGCGAGAGTCCGGCGACGAGGAGGGCGCGGACCTCATCGACGAGACCGCGCGCGATCTGGTCGTCGACCCGGCGATCGACGGCGGCGTACAACGCCTCACGCGGCATCGTCAGGCCGATCTCCAACGTCGCGAACGGCCGCGGTCCCTTCCCTTCCTGCGCAGACATCGGCCGCCCCGTCGCTTCGTAGATCTCCAGGGCACGGATCACGCGGCGGAGGTTGGCGCCTGAGCGTGCCGCCGCAACCGGATCGACGGCAGCCAGGCGCGCGGCCAGCGCAGGCAAGCCGATCGTCTCGGCCTCCGCTTCAAGACGTGCCCGAAACGCCGGATCGGGGGGAACCCGCGGGATGCGCCAACCCTCGACCACCGCGTTGACATAAAGCGGCGTGCCGCCGACGAGGAGCGGCAGGCGGTCGCGCGCGACGATGTCTGCGATCGCCGCCATCGCCAGCTCCTGGTAGACGGCGAGCGACACCTCGTCGGCCGGATCGAGGACGTCGATCAGGTGGTGGGGGACACCGCGCCGTTCCGCCGGGTCGGGTTTGGCGACGCCGACGTCCATGCCCCGGTAGAAGTAGCGCGAGTCGGCGTTGACGACGTCGCCGCCGAAGCGCAGACCGAGCTCGATCCCGAGACGCGTCTTGCCGACGGCGGTCGGACCGGCGACGACGACCACTTTCGGGGCGTCCGGCGCGACCGAATCTTCGCCGTCGGCACGCCGGTGCGAAACCTGCTGGCCGGTTCCGTGGTTGTTTGGGGTAGGGGCCGGCACTACAATGGTCCGGGACCTTTCGCGGGTGCCAACCCCGGTCGTCGAGTCCGCGTCCCGCGTCCGATTCGTTGCGGTGGGTTCGCGTCCGGGGTGGAAGGGTGTCGCGGCATGATCCAGTTCGTTTTGCAATCGCTTAAGATCGCCACCATCGGCGTGATGTCGCTCCTGGTCGTCCTGGGCGGCTCGCGTTTCTTCGACTACTACCACGACAAGAATATCCCCTCCAACGCCGGCAAGACCGTTTCGGTCACGATCAAACAGACCGACAGCACCGACGAGGTCGCCGCCAAACTCCACGACAAGGGCCTGATCCGCTACGAGTACATCTTCAAGAGTCTGATGCAGGTCTCGCGCAAGGACTTCGTGGCCAAGACCTACAAACTCAAGATCGGGATGACGACGCCGGAGATCATCGACGCGATCACCACCGGCTCGGTCAAGTCATCGTCGAAACCCGACACCAGTGCCGACGACAACAAGGTTTTGACACTGACCATCCCCGAGGGCTACCGCACCGAGCAGATCGCCGACACGCTCGACGAGATCGGCTACAAACCGGGTGGCAAGGCGTTCCTCGACGCCGTCAAGAAGTACAAGAGCAACCAGTTCGCCTTCCTCAAGGACCGCCCCGACAAGACCTCCCTCGAAGGCTACCTCTTCCCCGATACCTACCAGATCACCGCCAACGAACCGCCCGAGGACATCATCCAGAAGTTCCTCCAGAATTTCGACAACCGCGTCACCTCGGACATGCGAAGTCGGGCGAAAGACATGGGACTCTCGCTACCCGAGGTGCTGACCCTGGCATCGATGGTCGAGCGGGAAGCCCAGGTGCCGCGCGAACGGCAGGTGATCGCCGACGTCTACATCAACCGCCTCGAACAGGGTTGGAACATGGAATCCGATCCGACGGTGCGCTACGCCATCGGCAAGCGGTCGAAGGAGAAGAGTCCGTGGTGGTCGGCTCCGTCGGCGGACGACCTGTTGAACGTGGATAGCCCGTTCAACACCTACAAGAACGGCGGACTGCCGCCGCACGCGATCTGCAACCCCGGTCTCGATTCGATCCAGGCCGTGCTCGTTCCCGGCGGCACCAGCTACATGTATTTCGTCGCCAACACCCGCGACAGCCAGGACGGCCAGATCTCCCACCTTTTCTCGACCAGCAAGGACGATCAGGACCTGAACGTCGCCTACGTCGGCAACCAGGCCGATGCTCCCGCCTACGGCAGCGACCCCTTCGGCGACGGCGGCCAGCTCAACACCGGTGGCACCGCCGATACCGGCGGCACCGAGGCGGGCAACACCACGGGCGAAGACGTGCCGATCGAACAGACCGACGGTGGGGGCGGATGACCAACGGTCGGTACCGCGTCGGCGTGATCGGTGATCCGGTCGCCCATTCGATCTCGCCCGCGATGCAGCAGCCGGCGCTCGACGCGCTCGGCATTCCGGCGACGTTCGAACTCTGGCACACCCCGGCCGCGGAGTTGCCGGCCCGCATCGCCTCCCTGCGCGAACCCGATGCCCTCGGCGCCAACGTCACCGTTCCCCACAAACTCGCCGTGATGGAGCACATCGACGAGATCACGCCGCTCGCCCGGCGGGCCGGCGCCGTCAACGTCGTCGTCAACCGCGATGGCCACCTCTTTGGCGACAACACCGACGTCCACGGGTTTGCCGTCTCCCTGGAGGCGGCGTGTCCCAATGCGCGAGTTCGTCCGGCCCTCGTCCTCGGCGCGGGCGGGGCGGCGCGCGCCGTCGTCCTCGCCCTGGAAGCGATGGGGGTGACCTCGATCGCGCTGGCGAACCGAAACGTCGAGCGTGCCACGAGACTGGCCGCCGATCTGGCGCCGACGCCGTTGCGGGTCGTTGGCACCGACGAACGCTCCCTCGCCGCGGAGTTGCACCGGGCGGCGATCCTGGTCAACGCCACCTCACTCGGCTGGCACCCGGGCGAAACGCCGGTGCCGCTCGATCTGCTGCGGGTACTGGCCCGCAACGTGATCGTCGTCGATCTCACCTACCGCGACACCGATCTCCTGACGGCCGCCCGCGCGCGCGGTTTGGCGACACTGGATGGGCTGGCGATGCTCGTGTACCAGGGGGCCAGGGCGCTCGAACTCTGGACCGGGAAAGAGGCACCGGTCGCGGTGATGATGGAGGCGGCACAGCGCGCCCGGGCGGCACGGGCGTGAGTCTCGCCGTCGTCGTCCTCTGCGCCATTCTCGGGTTCTTCGTGGGCAGCCTCGCCTGGATCGTCGCCCGCAACCAGGCGACGCAACGGCCGCTCTGGGGTCCACCGCGGTGCGAAACCGCCCTCGGTATCTCGATTTCGCCGAAAGCGCAGGCTGCGGCCGCGACGGAAGGGGAAACCGAGCCGGTCGTCCACGCGACCGATCCGACGTCCGGCTGTGGCGCCCCGTTGCCGACGCTCGCCTGGCTCCCGCTCTACGGGTTCGGCACGGCTTTTCGTTGTCCGAATTGCGAGACGCGGCAATCCCTCTGGCGGGCGACGACCGAGGTCCTGACCGCCCTGTACTTTGCCATCGCCGCCTCGCGCATCGGCGACGGTCTGCATTTGACGGCCGTGCTGATCTTCACGCTGCCGCTCCTGGTTATCTTCCTCGTCGATACCTGGACCCGGTTGATCTACACCAACGTCATCTACCTCGGCACCGCCGCGGGGTTGATCTTTGCCCTCGCGGAAGGCGACCTCAGTGAATTGTTCAAGGCCGTGCTGGCGATGATCGCCGCGTTGGCGGTGTTCCTGATGTTCTATTTCTTCGCCGGCGTCTTTTACCGCAGCGTAAAGGTCGTACCCTTCGGCCGGGGGGACATCTATCTCGCCGTGATGATCGCCTCGATGGTGCGCCTCGACGGTCTCGTCCGCGCCCTCTTCCTCGGTATCCTGCTCGCCGCCGTCGGCGGCCTCCTCTTGCTCGCCACCAAGCGCGTCAGCCGGCGCCAGGCGATGCCGTACGGGCCGTACCTGTGCCTCGGCGCGCTGATCGCATTGATTTGGCAGGTGTAGCATCCTGTAGGGGCGGACCGCCGTGTCCGCCCTCCTCGCGCGTCGCGGCATTCGAGGAGGGCGGACACGGCGGTCCGCCCCTACCAACGTTCGCCGCTGTTCGCCGTTCAACATCTACCAAACGACGAATCGCGTCGGTCGTACCACGATCGCCTGCGAATAGGATTCGACGTACGCTTCCGGTCGCCACTTCATCTCCGACAGCAATTCTGCGTACTTGGACAGGTAGGCCGCTACGGCGGCCGATTCGTCACGCACCGACACCAGCCCCGCTTCGCCTTCGAACAGGACGACGTCGTGCCCCGTTCGGGTATCGTCCAGGGCGATCGTGACGCGGGGATCGTGTCTCAGGTTGCGGACTTTTTGCGTATCCGGCTGGCTGAGGATGAGCAGCGAATCGCCGTCCCATGAGAACCAGACCGGGACGAGATGGGGACGACCGTCCGGCCGCACGGTTCCCAACCAGGCGATCGGATCGCCGCGCAGCCGCTCGTCCCGGTGGGCCGCTTCCGGGGTGTGATCGAGGATCGGCACGCGCCATTCTCCCAAAAAACGAACAGCGCCCCGACCGAAGCCGGGGCGCCACAGGATCACTGTTCGTTGAGGGACGCGGGCTACTGGTCCCAGTCGACGTCGTAGAACCCGTCGCCGTTGTCGTCGAGGGAGACGCCGCAGCCGTCGTAGCCGCCGAAACCGCCGTCGCCGCCCTGGCCGTCGCCGTTGACCGCGACGCCGCAGCCACCGTCGCCGAAGTCGCCGCCGTCGCCGCCGGTCGCGTTGCCGTCGACGGCCACCGCGTCGCCGCCGTCGCCGCCCTCGGCGCCGCCGTCCGGGTTGCCCGGATCGCCGCCGTTGCCGCCGGTCGCATCGCCATTGGTCGCCGTCGCGTCGCCGCCGTCGCCGCCGGAACCGGACGAGGAGTCGCCGCCGGTGTCGGACGAGCCCGCGCCGGAGCCGCCGTCGGCGACACCGCCGTTGCCGCCGTTGCCGCCGGTGGCGTCACCATCGGTCGCGTCGGCGGCGCCGCCGGTACCACCGGAGCCGGCCGCTGCGTCCACGCCGGTCGCGTTGCCGCCGTCGCCGCCGTCGCCACCGGTCGCGTTGCCATCGTTGGAGAGGGCATCGCCGCCGTTGCCGCCGTCGCCGCCCGTGGCCGAGCCACCGAGCGCGGCGCCGCCGTGACCGCCCTTGCCGCCCTTGGCCGATCCGTCCTTCTGGTCCCCGTCGCCGCCGGTCGCGTGGCCGCCGTTGCCGCCGTCGCCACCGCGCGTCGTATCGCCGTCGTCGGTGGAAGAGACGCAGGCGGAACCGATCGTGACGGAGGGACCGCCGCTGAGGTCGTCGAGGAGCGAGGAAATGTCGCAGTTCTCGTCGAGGACCGAAGCGTCGAAGGCGCCGCCGCCGTCGCCGCCGGCACCGCCGGTGGCATTGCCACCGATTCGTCCCTTGCCGCCGGTCGCGTTGCCGCCCTTGCCGCCGTTGCCGCCGCGGGTCGTGTCGCCACCGGTGTTGTTGGCCGTGACCGGGCCCGCATGGTCGAGCGAGACCACCCCGACGTCGATCGCGCTGCCGCCGAGGGCGCCTGTGCCACCGAAGGCGTTGCCGCCGTCGCCGACGAGACCGTCGGCGGAGGTGCCGGAGTGGGTGTGACCGGGCGTCGCGGTGCCATCGGTACCCTGGCCATCGGTACCGACGCCGGGGCCGCCGATCCCGTCGATCCCGGCGCCGTCCGTGCCGTCGCCGTGCACGGGCGCGCCGTCGACCGGATTGGTGGTGCCGGTGCCGTTGGTGCCGCCGGTGCCGGTGCCACCGGTGCCGGTGCCAGAGGAGACGAGTCCGCCGGAGGCCGCACCGCCGACGCCATCGCCGGCGTTGCCCTGGCCGGGCGTGCCGCCCTGGCCGCCGGTGCCGGTGCCGCCGTGACCTTCGCCCGCCGTGACCTCGCCGAGGGTGACGTCGCCGAGCGAGGCGGTACCGCCGGTGCCGCTGTCGCCGCCGAAGGCGTCGCCGCCGTCGCCGCCCGCGCCGGCGAACGTCTCGTCGCCGGCGCTGCCGCCGGAGGTTACGTTGCCGGCACCGCCGCTGACCTTCACGCCGATGTTGACCGCGTCGCCGCCGGCGCCGCCGGTGCCGCCCCGGCCGGTGCCGCCCCGGCCGCCGTCGCCGCCGGTCGCATCGCCACCGTAGACCTCGCCGCCGGTGGCGTCGCCGCCGATGCCGCGGCCGCCGGTGCCGTTACCGCCTTTGGCGTCGCCGCCGAGACCGTCGCCGCCGGTGCCGTTGCCGCCGACGTTCGGGTTGTGGGTCGCGTTGGTCGTGCCGTCGCCGCCGATGGAACCGATACCGAGTGCGTCACCGCCGGTGGCGGAACCGCCGCGGGTATTGCCGGAGGCGGCGCCACCGATACCGTCGCCGCCGGTGCCGGTGCCGCCGACACCGCCTTTGCCGCCGGTGCCGTTGCCACCTTGGCCGGTGCCGCCGGTGACGTTGCCGCCGGTGGTGTCGCCGGTGGTGGCGTTGCCGCCCCGACCGCCGGTGCCGCCGGTGCCGGTGCCGCCGGTCCCGCCGTCGCCACCGATGACGGAGTTGCCGCCGCCGGAGCCGACGTCGACGTTGCCGGAGTGGTCGTCGACGAGGACGTCGATGTTGGTGGCGTTGCCGCCCGCGCCGCCGATACCGCCCGCGCCGGTGCCGCCGGTCCCGCCGTCGCCGCCGGTGGCGTCGCCGCCGCGCGTCTCGCCGCCGGTCGCGTTGCCGCCCTTGCCGACGCCGCCCTGTCCGAGCCCGCCGTCGGCATCGCCGCCGACGCCATTGCCGCCGGTGCCGTTGCCACCGAGGTTGCCGCCGCCCGTGGTCGTCGAGGTGGCGTTGCCGGCCGTGGCATTGGTGCCGACGGCATCGCCACCGCCGGAAGTTCCGCCGAAGGTGTCGCCGGAGGCGCGCCCGCCGGTGCCGTCGCCGCCGGTGCCGTCACCCGCGGACCCGGCCTGACCGCCTTTGCCGTTGCCACCGGTGCCGTTGCCGCCCTTGACGGCGCCGCCGGTGGTGTTGCCACCCAGGGCGATGCCGCCGTGGCCGCCGACGCCGCCGGTCGCGTTGCCACCGGCGCCGCCATTACCGCCGAGGACGAATTGGCCGTCGGCCGGGGTGATCGTGCGGTTGCCGGAGCCACCGTGGAGGGAAGATTCGACGTTGGTATCGCTGCCGCCGGCACCGCCTTCGCCACCCTTGCCGGTGCCGCCGGTGCCGCCGGTGCCCCCGGTGACGTTGCCGCCGGTGGTCTTGCCGCCGGTCACGTCGGCGCCGGTGCCGTTGCCGCCTCGACCGGTACCGCCGATGGAATCGCCGCCGAGACCGTCACCGCCGGTACCGTTGCCGCCGAGGTTGCCGCCACCGGTGGTCGTCGAGTTGGCGTCACCGCCTTCGGCGTCGAGGCCGGTACCGTTTCCGCCCACGGCGGGACCGCCGCGGGTGGTGCCGGAAGCGTTCTCGCCGTTGCCGTCGCCGCCGTGGGCGTCGCCGCCGGCTTTGCCCCGCCCGCCGGTGCCGTTGCCGCCGGTCGCGTTGCCGCCGGTGGTGGTGCCGCCGACGCTCTTGCCACCCTGGACGCCGGTGCCGGTCGGGCCGTTGCCGCCGGTGCTGGAATTGCCGCTCGTGCCGTCCTCACCGGCGACGCCGTCGATGCCGTTGTCGCCCTTGTTGGTTTGACCTTGCCCACCTGGATTGGCGGCGGTGTTGCCGCCGTGGGTTTGCCCGCCTTGCACCGGGTTGGAACCGGCGTTGCCGCCCTGGCCGAGACCGCCGATCGAATCGCCGCCGTTGGCGACCCCGCCGTTACCATCGCCGCCGACGTTGCCGCCGCCGCTGGTCTCGACGTTGGCGTCCGCACCGACGCTGGAATTGCCGGTTGCGGCGATCGATACCTCGCCGGTGCCGTCGCCGGTCGCTTCGGTTTGGTTACTGGATTGAGAAGAGGTTACCGAGGCAGCGAGACCGCTACCCGCCGTCCCGAACAGACTCGCCAGGGCGGCCAGCGCCGCCAGCGAGTACAGGATGGTCGTTCGCGTCCGCTTCACCGGCGTCCCCTCCCCCGAGTGTCGCCGCGCCGTTTTGGCGCAGGCGCTCGTCCGCCAGGCTACGCGAGCCGAGCACCAGTGTCGCCGCATCTTACCGTCCGCTCCGGGTCAGCGCAAGCCTTTTGACCCGTGACCTCAGAGGGAAATCACCGAAAAAGGCGGAGGGCGGAGGGCGGGGGGCGGAAGGCGTGGCGTCGGCGACGTTCTCCCCGCCTTCCGCCTTCCGCCCTTATCCCGCGACCGGCGACCCTTCCGCCGCCGGACTGGCGACCGGCGAGGCGACCGGGGTCGCCGGGGCCGGTTCGGCGGGGATCACCGCGCCGCGGAGGACGCGGACTTCGTTGGCCTGACCGCCGGTCGGTTGGTGCATGTAGACGATCCAGACGGCGTTGTTGCGGTCCACCGCCAGCGCCGGGATACCTTGGGCGCCCTCTTCACCGGCGGTCAGGATCACCTCGGTGCTGGCGCGGGTCTCGCCCGGTGCCAGCGCAATCGCGCCGACGTGCACCGTCGAGGTGCTGAGGTTGTAGATGACGTAGTCCGTCCCATCGCTGGCGATGGCCAGTTTCGGGTAGCTGCCGCGGGGGCCGCCGGCCAGGGCGAGCGGTTGACTCCATGCGGACCCGCCGGCGGGGAGCTTCTGCAGATAGAGGGTATTCGTCGTGGACGAGTCGGTCTGGGTCCGCCGGCCGTAGACGATGGCGACGCCACCCGTCGGGTCCGGCGCCACGTCGAGGAAGCGGCCGCCGATCTGGGCGCCGTCGCGATTGAAGAGGACCTGCGGTGTCGCCCACCCGGCCGGGTCGGCGAGCGGCCGCACGCTCCATTCGACGCGGGCGGCGCTGTTCAAACCGGTCGCCTGGTCGTAGACCGACCAGATCGCAACCAGGCGGTCGCCGTCGACCGCCAGTTGCGGCCGGCTGGCGTTCGTGGTCGCGTCCGGCCGCACGTCCATCTGGACCGGGGCGGACCAGGTGCCGTCGGCCTGGAGATCGCTTTCGAAGACATCGGCGTTCGACGCCTGACCGTTCGGGCCGCTCCGCTGGTCTTCGCTCACCTTCCGCTGGTCCTGCCAGGCGACGTGGAGGCCGCCCTGGCCGTCGAGCACCAGCTCGGCGCTGAGTTGGTGACCGGCCGCCGGGTCCGGCGCCACCGGCACCGGATCGGTCCACCCGCCCTGGGGCGTGCTCTTCCGGTAGACGAGCGTCCCGTACGAGGCGTCCTGGGCGTCGACGCGATCGGTGTAGACGAGGTGGACGGTGCCCTGCGCGTCGACGACGGCCGAGGCGCCGAACTGGATTTGCCCACCGCTCAGCGCGGTCGCCGGTTGCCAGGTATCCGAGTTCGGATCGAAATGGCTGGCGTACAGTTTGCGGGTGCCAAGCGTCGGTTTGGTCGGATCTTGCGGGTTGGGAACCTTGGCCTGGGCGCTGAAGAAGACCCAGGCGCCTCCATCCGGCATCGGCAGGATGAACGGCGCCCAGTCGGTCCAAACCTGGTACGACATCGCCTGGCCGTCCTGGTCCATCCGCATCGTGTCGTAACCGGGTTGCGTCACCGCCCGGGCGCCCCCAAACGTCAGGCCGGCCACCGTCAGCACCGTCAAGACGATGCCGGCCGTCTTGATCCCGCTCAACCGTTTCCGAATCATTCCCAACCCTCACGCGTGGGCGCCGGTTCGTTAGCCGGCGCCATTCAACAATCCCCAAACTCGTCATGCGCCGGCGTGACCTGAACGGACGGCCGGGCGACCACGGATGCTACCAGATCGGGCGGATTGCCAGCCGCCAAATCGCCCCTTCCCAGCCGCCGCGGGTCTACCCGGCGGCGCGATCGAGACTCGATTAACGCGCGAAGCGCGCGTTATGCCGTGCGTGGGCACGCGCGACCACGCGCTCGTTTAAATCCGAGTCGCGGCCTGGTCATCACGATCCTTGCGCGGCGTCACCGGCCGCGCCGGTCGCATCCGCGCCGTCGGCGCCGTCACCGCCGACGGCGTCCCCGCCGTACGCATCGCTGCCGGTGGTTCCCAACGAACCTGGGGTTCCGGCATCGGCGGCGACAAGGGGAAACTCGACGCGGCCTCCCACCAGACCGGGACGCGAAATGGGAACGACGAGGAGGATCGGAACCTCTCCCTCGCCGAGGGCAAAGCCGATCCAGCCCGTGCTCGTCGCGCCCGCGGCAATCGGTCCATCGGCAAGCGGCGTCCGGTCGGAGACCGTCGCCGGTTGGAGGGAGGTACCGTCGCAAAGATCGAGGGTGACGTCGGCGACCGCGATCGAGGCCGGACCGTCGCCGTGGTTCGCGATCCGCAACTCGACGAAGTAGGTCGGCGAGGCCGATGCTCCCGGTGTCGCCGCCGGTGTCGCCGGGGAACGGGCGTTGCTGCGCTCGACGCCGAGCAGTTCGACTTCGACGTCGTTCGCGCTGGCGCCGCCCCAGGACGAAACCGCCGACCCGCAGGATGCCGGGGGCGAAACCGGCGCCCTCGCCGCGTCGCCCGGCGCAAACGGGATGAGGAGCCCGAGACCGACGATCGCGGCCACGGCGGCGCCCCAGCGCACGCTGGATCGACTCATGGCGAGACTCCTCAAGAAGGGCTGATTGCGGGCAAACGAACACCCGACGGCGGGGAGATCACCACACGGGTCTACGCCCGTCGTCGCCGATCGGTTTCTTCGGTAGCGGCTCTCCGCACCGGAGAACAGGGTCCGAGATGTGCTCGGACCCCGTCCGCGTGCTCCTGACGCCTGACGCCTACTGCTGGACCAACTGGATGAAGTCTTCCGCGACGTAGCCGGTGACACTTTCGTCGTCCACCAGCTTCACCGGCCACCACGTGTAGTCACCGCCCTGTTCGGACGGACCGGTGATGGTCAGTTGTTGCCCGGCGGTGAGGCTGGTCACGACGTCGGCGTCCGTCGACGGCGCGCTCCGCAGGTTAACCCCGTCGTCGGTCACCGAGACGACGTCGCCTTCTTTGAATTTGCCGGCCTGCTGCGTCGGCGTCGCCGTCGCCTTTTCGGCGGTCGGCTCGGTGGTGGTCGCCTCGGTCGGGTTCGCGGCTTCGGTCGCCGCCGGCTCCGTCGACAGGGCGGTCGCCGCCGGCGAGGCAGAAGCCGGCGGGGCCGCGATCTGGATCACACTCGGCTCGGTTGCCGCGACCGGCGTGGCGCTTTCGCCGGTACCCGCCACGATCAATCTGAGCAATTGCAGCACACCGTCCTGCTCCGGGCGCGTGGTGTCGCCGATCCCGTTCGGGAAGAATGCGGCGTCGCCCTTGGCCAGACTGAAGGAGGTCCCGGCCGCCGGATTGGCCACCACCGACTGATCGGCCGACCGTGAGACCTGCATCTCGCCGCTGACGGTCGTGAAATCGAACGTGCCGCTGACGACCGACATCATGTCCGGTCCGGGGAAGGCGGGGATTGGCTCAGCGGCCTCGAGTTTGAGGCGGTCGACCGTCACCACCGACGGCCCGGTGGGCAAGCTCGGCGCCACCGCGTCGCCGAGGAATTCCGGCGTCACCCCCTTGATGTCCCGCGACGAGGAGCCATTCAAATAGGAGATCGTCGGCGGATGCTGGTGGCCGGCGGGGAGGAGAAACGCCGCCAGGACCTTCGTCGGGCGGTCGCCGGGGTTGCGGTAGGTTTTCGGGGTCTGGGCCCAGGTGACCAGCGTATCGCCCCGGCGCATGCGGAATTCCTTGTCGAGCGGGGCGTCGCTGCCGGCGGTCGGCGTCGCGGTGTCTGTCGTTGCACGCGACAACACGGCCTTGCCGCTGACGGTCACCGCCAGCGTCCCCGACTCCACGCGGTACATGGCGAGACCGGGGTGGGAGTGCGGCGGCATCGACCCGCCCGGATCGAGGTTGATCCGGCGCAACAGGACGAACGCGGGGGCGACGGGGAGTCCTCCTTCGGGGAGTTCGGCCTGCATCTGGACGGTGCCGGTGACAGGGGCGGGCTGCACATTGGCGGCGTGCGACGACGGACTCAGACCGATCGCCAAACCGAGAACGAGCACGGTCAAAAGCGTCACGGGTGCGAGCAGCAATCGTCGTCTCATCTGTCCCTCTCATCGGCTGCGGCCGGACCGGCGGAGACCGCGCGGGCGGCGGCGGTGGGAAGTCGTCGCCGGGAGGCGTCCCCTCGGTGGAGACGGTCCAACCGCGTTCGGCCATCTCCCCGCGTCGCCGCGTACCCACGGAAGTGTCCCGCGTACTGTACGCCGGACGGATGACGGACGGAAAGGGCGGCGAGGCGGCCAGGCGGCGAGGCGGCGAGGCGGCAAGGGACAGAACGACGAGTCCCTCGCTCACCCGCGTTCTCGCCTCCCCACCTTCTCGCCTTGCCGCCTCGCCGCCTCGCCGCCTCACGCCTTCGTAGGTCCGTTAGTAGCAAAGATCGCGCACGCGAGTACCGCCCAGAGCGATTGCGGTCCGGTAAGCTGAGGTCGGTCGCGGGAGGCGAGGCGTTCTTGAGCGAAAAACTCCCCAGGATCGCCCCAGGACAAAAGTCCGGGATGTCTTGCTTCCCCGGCAGTGAACCGGTATGATGCGGCAAAGCTGTCTTCGGGCCCGCCGGCGGCGGTGCCTGGCTGCGCTGAGCGAACGGGCGGCCGTACGCGAGATGGAGTCAGGGGAGACACCGAGGGTCGGACGGGCTACCTCAGCCGAGCGTCGTAGGGGAAGGTCGACGCCTCCGCGGCTGGGCAAAATCACAGGAAGGTCGTCCTGATACCGAGCGCGCCGGTGGCCCGTCGGGGTCCGGCGCCGCGAACGGCAAAGGAAGGTCGAACTCGCAGCGCTTCGTGACGGGGACGAGCTGGTTGTGAGCAATCGATCGGCGCCGAGAACCGGGCAACCCGCCCGGGTCGTGTTCCGAGGGAACGCGATCCGGGCTTTGCCGTGCTTGGCGGTGGTCGACGCTCCAGCGCGGGTGGGGGGACGACGAGCGATGTGCGCGCAAACCGTAATCACCAAAACGCCGGTCAAAACGGCGAGACAACGGTCGGTCGAGCGTCGCGTCGGCAGCGTGCGGCACCGCGTGACGGAGGGGGCCGATCGGCTCTGCCGGGGAGGGCCGTGACTGGGGATGACCTCGGGGGGAGTAACGCGACGGTCGCCCCGTGGCGGCCAGGGAAAAGGGTCCGGGCTTGGACCGCGGTGATCGGGAGGGTTCCAACGTGAAAATGGCCAAGACGTCCGCGCTCCTGCGCTTGGTCGGGATGCTGGCGATGATCGTCAGTACCGTGACCTACGCGCAGGGGACTTACGCGGCAGGCGGAGGGGGCAAGACCGTTTCGTCCCTGGCGCTGCACCAGGATTCGTCGAGCACCTCGACGGGGGCGGACGGCGGCGACGCGACCAGCGGTACCGCCACCGGCGGCGACGGCGGCGACGGCGGCGACGGTGCCAGCGGCGGTGCCGGCACCGGTGGCGACGCCAACGCCAGCGGCGGCGACGGCGTCGGTGCCGACGGCAGCGGCGGCAGCGCCAGCGGCGGTAACGGTGGTGACGCCAGTGGCGACACCACCGGCGGCGACACCGCGGGCGGGAGCGCAACCGGTGGCGACGCCATCGGCGGCGACGCGTCCGGCGGCGACAGCGGCGCCGGCGGCGATGCCTTCGGTGGCAACGGCGTCGGCGGTGACGCCAGTGGCGACACCACCGGCGGCGACGCGTCCGCGGGTGATGCAGCCAGCGGCAACGTGACCGGCGGCGGCGTGATCAGCGTCACCATCGGCAGCGATGCCAACGGCGGTAACGGCGGCAATGGCTCCGGTGGTTCCGGCGGCGATGGTGGCAACGCCACCGGCAGCGCCACCACCGGCGGCAACAACACCGGTGGCAACGCGACCGGCGGTGACGTCACCGGCGGCAGCGCCTCGTCCGTCGTCAGCGGCGGTGGCAACACCGGCGGCAACGGCGTCGGTGGCGTCGCCTTCGGCGGCGATTCGACCGGCGGCGACGCGCTGGGCGGCTTTGCGCTCGGCGGTTCCGCCACCACCGGCGACGCCATCGGCGGCAACACGTCCGGCGGCCTCAACACCGGCGGCGACGGCGGCAGCGCCACGGCCGGTTCCGGCACGGGCGGCGACGGCACCGGCGGCTTCGGCGGCACTGCCACGGCCGGCGACGGCATCGGCGGTTTCGGCGGCAATGGCGGCGACGGTGGGACCGGCGGGGACGCCATCACCGGCGACGCCTTCGGCGGCGAAGGCGGCAATTCCAACGCCGAAGCGTTCAACGAGGGTTCCAGCGAGGGTGCAACGGCCAACGCGACCGGCGGTGCGGCCGGTGACGCGACGTCCGGCGACGCCTTCGGCGGCAGCGGCGGTACCGGTGGTTTCGGCGCCGATGGCGGCGAAGGGACCGGCGGCGGTGCCAATGCCGACGGCGGCCTGGGCATCGGCGGCAGCGGGACCGGCGGCAATGCGACGGCCGGTGACGGCGGATCGGCTTCGGGCAACACCACCGGCGGCAACACGACCGCGGGCGATGCGGCGGCCGGCGATGCCACCGCGGGCGACGGGCTCGGCGGCAATGCCTCCGACGGCGGCATCGGCACCGGCGGTGACGGCATCGGCGGCGACGCCGACGGCGACACCACCGGCGGCGCCAGCACCGCCGGCAACGCGACCGGCGGCAACACCACCGGCGGCGGCGTGATCGCGATCACCGCGGGCTGCAACGTCCTCGGCGACCTCGTCGCTCCGACGCTTGAACCTCCGCTGGCCGACACGACCGGCGGCGGCGACGGCGGCGACGGCGGTGCCAGCGGGGCCGCGGCCGGCGGCGACGGCGGCAACGGCGGCACCGCGACCTGCGGTATCACCGACGGTAGTGGCAACCACGGCGGCAACGCGACGGGCGGCAACGTCACCGGCGGCAACGCGACCAGCACGACCACCGGTCTGGCCAACAGCGGTGGCAACGGCACCGGTGGCGCGGCCGACGCGGGCGATTCGAACGCCGGCGATGGCTTCGGCGGCAGCGCCCTCGGCGGCAACGCGACCACCGGCAGCACGATCGGCGGCAGCACGACCGGCGGCGAGAACCTCGCCGGCTTCGGCGGCGACGCCAGTGGCGGCGACGGCGACGGCGGCGACGGCACCGGCGGCGACGGCGGTGTTGCGACCGGCGGCACCGGCTTCGCGGGTGACGGCGGCAGCGGTGGCTTCGGCGGCGACGGCGGCACGGCCGAGAGCGGTTTCGCGGGGGGCGGTGACGGCGGGAACGCCAACGCCGGTGCCCTCGGCCACACCGCCGACCCGTCGGCGACGGCGGTCGGCGGCGACGGCGGCGCGGGCAGCAGCGGTCTCGCCGACGCCGGCGACGGTGGCTTCGGCGGCGACGGGGCGACCGGCGGCAACGCCGACGGCGGGAGCGGCGACGCGACCGGCGGCGACGGCTTCGGCGGCAACGGTTCCGGCGGCGACGGCTCGGGCGGCTTCGGCGGCAACGCCTCCGGCGATACGTCCGGTGGCGACACCACCGGCGGCAACGCCTCGGGCGGCAACGCCTCGGGTGGCAACGCGACCGGTGGCGATTCCGGTCTCGGCGGTGCCGCGACCGCCGGCGACGGCTCCGGCGGCAACGGCACCGGCAACACGACCGGCGGCAACAACACGGGCGGTGACGCCACCGGCGGCGACACCACCGGCGGTCTGACCGTCGCGGTCACCATCGGCTGCAACGTCTTCGCCGGTGATGCCGGCAACGGCGGTGCCGGCGGCACCGGCGCCAACGCGACCGGCGGTGCCGGCGGTGCCGGTGGCGACGGCGGCAACGCGACCTGCAGCGACACCCTGGGTGGCGGCAACGGCAACGGCAGTGCCGGCGCGACCGGGGGCAACGTGACCGGCGGTCAGGCCTCCGGCAACACCACCGGCGGTGGCAACAGCGGTGGCGATGGCACCGGCGGCGATGCGTCGGGCGGCGACTCCAACGGCGGATTCGCAGTCGGTGGCGACGGCGACGCGGGCGATGCCCTCGCGGGCAACACCACCGGCGGCGATACCGACGGCGGCGCCAACGAAGGCGGCGACGGCGGTGCGGGTAACGGCGCCGGTGGCTTCGCCGGCTCCGGTACGGGCGGCACCGGCGGGACGGCCGCGGGCGGCAACGCGACCGCGGGCTTCGGCGGCAACGGCGGCGACGCCGGCGACGGTGGCAATGCCACCAGCGGCGAGGCCGACGGCGGTCACGGCGGCAACGCCGTGGCCGAGGCCACCGTCAACGACGGCGACACCTCGACGGCCCTGGCGATCGGCGGCTTCGGTGGCGACGCCACCAGCGGCAACGCCCTCGGCGGCACCGGCAGCGACGGCGGCTTCGGCGGCTTCGGCGGCAACGCCACCGGCGGTCAGGCCTCCGCGACCGGCGGTGACGGCACCGGCGGCAATGGCACCGGCGGCGACGGCATCGGCGGCGACGGCGGCTCCGGCGCCGGCAACACCACCGTTGGCGACACCACCGGCGGCAACGCCGACGCGGGCGACTCCGCGGGCGGCAACGCCACCGGCGGCACGGCCGGCGACGGTGGCAACGGCACCGGCGGCAACGGCACCGGCGGCAACGCCAGCGGCAACACGACCGGCGGCGACCACGTCGCGGGCGACGCCACGGGCGGCAATACCACCCAGGGCGCCACGGTCGCGATCACCATCGGCTGTCTCGCGGTCGCGGGCGATGCCGGCGACGGCGGCGCGGGCGGCGCGGTTGGCGTCGGCGGCGACGGCGGCAACGGCGGCGACGCGAACTGCGATCCCGCGGCTGGCAACACCACACCCGGTGGCAACACCACACCGGGTGGCAACACCACGCCGGGGCTGACCGCAGTCGGTCACACGACTGAGGGCGGCAACGTCTCCGGCGGCAACGCGACCGGCGGCAACGTCACCGGCGGTAACGCCACCGGCGACACCACCGGCGGCGGCAACACCGGCGGCAGCGGCGAAGGCGGCGACGGCAACGGCGGCAACTCCACGGCCGGCGACGGCTTCGGCGGTGACGCCTGCCCGATCGAAACCGATGGCGAGGCCGGCAGCGCTCAGGTCGAGGGTTGCGGTTCCGCAACCTCCGGCGACACCACCGGTGGCGCCACCTTGGGTGGCGGCAACGTCGGCGGTGCCGGCGGTGACGGCAACGGCGGCGAAGGTTCCGGCGGCAGCGCCAACATCGAAGGCGGCGGCAGCGGCGGTATCGCCACGGGCGGCGAAGCGACCGGCGGCACCGGCGGCGCCGGCGGCTTCGGCGGTGACGGCGGCGACGCCACCAGCGGCAACGCGGCCACCTTCGGCGGCGGCAACGCCAACGCGGTCGCGGCCAGCTCCGGCGTCGATCCCGACGCCACGGCCATCGGCGGCGACGGCGGTTCCGCAACCACCGGCAACGCGACCGGCGGTGAACCCGGCGTCGCGGGCGACGGCGGCAACGGTGCGGACGGCCTCGGCGGCAACGCCACCGCGAACGCGGGCGATGCGAACGCCGGCAGCGGCACCGGTGGCAACGGCAGCGGTGGCTTCGGCGGCAACGCCGACGGCGACACGACCGGCGGCGACACCGCGGGTGGCGGTGCCATCGGCGGCAATTCGACCGCCGGCGACGGCAACGGCGGCGATTCCGGCATCGGCGGTGCGGGCACGGGTGGCGAAGGCGCGGGCGGCAACGCCTCCGGCGATACGACCGGCGGCGATTCCTCGGGCGGCAACGCGACCGGCGGCAACACCACGACCGGCGACCTCTCCTTCACGATCACGATCGGCGACACCCCGACGACGCTCACCATCGCGAACGTCAATGTGAGCGTCGGCTGCGTCGCCATCGGCGGCGACGGCGGCAACGGCGGCAACGGCAATGCCACGGCCGGCGGCAACGGCGGCGACGGCGGCACCGGCACCTGCGGTGAGACCACCAGCAGCGGCAACACGGTCGGCGATGCCACCGGTGGCGACGTCACCGGCGGCAGCGGCGATGCGTCGACCACGGGCGGCGGCAACACCGGCGGCGACGCCGATGGCGGCGACGGACCGGACGGCGCCAACGGCGGCGGCAACGGGACCGGTGGCAACAGCACCGGCGGCGACGGCAGCGGTGGCTTCGCCTTCGGTGGCGTGGCGACTTCCGGCAACACCACCGGCGGCGATACCACCGGCGGCACCAATCTCGGCGGCGACGGCGGCACCGCGGATGCCGGCGCCGGCGACGGCGGCGATGCGACCGGCGGCGACGGCGGCACCGCGGATGCCGGCACCGGCACCGGCGGCGATGCTGGTAACGGCGGCGACGCCGGCAGCGGCGGCGACGGCAGTTCCGGCAACGCCACCGGCGGTCACGGAGGCAACGCGAACGCCGAGGCGTACTCGGCCGGCGATGCCGGTAACTCGACCGCTGCGGCGACCGGCGGCCGGGGCGGCAACGTCCGCACCGGCGACGGCAGCGGCGGCGAGGGCGGCAGCGGCGGATTCGGTGGCGAGGGCGCCGAGGGCAGCGGCGGTAACGCCGATGCCAATGGCGGCACCGGAAACGCCGGCAACGGCGACGGCGGCGACGCCCTCGGCGGCGATGGCGGCAACGCGACCGGCAATACCACCGGCGGCAACACCACCGGCGGCGAGGTCGATCCGGAGACCGGCGAGGTCATCGGCGCGCTCGCGGGCGACGCGTCTGCCGGCACCGGCAACGGCGGCAACGCCAGCGACGGTGGCCCGGGTTCCGGCGGCAACGCCAGCGGTGGCGACGCGGGTGGCAACACGACCGGCGGCAACGCTTCCGGCGGCAATGCGACCGGAGGCGACGCGACCAGCGGCACCGCCATCGACATTACGGTCGGTTGCAACACCCTCACCGATCTCGCCGCCTTCCCGGATGGACCGTTCGTCTCCGGCGGCGACGGCGGCAACGGTGGTGACGGCGGCGCCACGGTTCCCGGCGGCGACGGCGGCAACGGCGGCGACTCGACCTGCGACACGACGGACAACTCGAACAACACCTCCGGCGACGCCACGTCGGGTACGGTCACCGGTGATCCCGCCTCCAGCAACACCACGGGCGGCGGGAACAGCGGTGCCAACGGCACGGGTGCCGACGGCACCGGTGGCAACAGCGATGCCGGCGACGGGAACGCCACCGCTGCCTTCGGCGGTAACGCCACCCAGGGCGACACCTCCGGCGGTCTCAGCGAGGGCGGCCTGAACACCGGCGGCGTCGGCGGCAACTCGACCGGCGGCGCCGGCTCCGGCGGCGGTGCCGATGGCGGTGCCGGCGGTGTCGCGGACGCGGGCGACGGGACCGGTGGCGCCGGCGGTGCCGCTGGCTCCGGCGCGGACGGCGGCAACGGCTCCACCGGCGACGGCACGGGCGGTCACGGCGGCAACGCGAACGACGTTTCGTACGTCGCCGAGGCCGGTGCCGATCCCGTCTTCATCTTCCTCGGCCTCTGCGCCGACGACCGCGACTTCGACTGCAGCGCCGGCAACGTCGACGGTGACGCCACCGGCTTCGTCGAGGGCGATGTCTTCGGCGACTGCACCGGCTACTGCCTGGGCGACGTCACCGGCGACTGCACCGGCACCTGCTTCGGTGACGTCGGCGGCGACTGCACCGGCACCTGCGGTGCCGGTGGCGACGACACCGGCGACGACGACACCGGCGGCGATGGTCACGGCCATCACCGTCACCACCACGACGGCAACAGCAGTAACGACGCCGCGGAAGTCGCATCCGTCACCGCGCTCCCCAACACCGGCGCCGGGGCTTCGGACGGCTTCGGCGGACCGAACAGCGTGCTGATCCTGTTCGGATCGCTGGTCGTCCTCCTCGCGGCGGGCTACGGTCTGCGGCGGCGGTCGGCCTAGGCACGACGCCGGCCGGGCCGGGACGTCGGTGCCCCGGTCCGGCCGAGACCCTGCGAACGAATCGAGAGCGCCCCGGCCGTTCGTGGCCGGGGCGTTGCTCATGCGACCATTCGGGTGTCGCACACGCCACCGTGACCGTTTGCGCGTGGTCCGGTCGACGGACGGTGGACACGCGGTCGGGCGGAATTCGACCAATGGGCGGATTTTCCCGTCCGAACGATGTTGTGCCGCGGCCCAAGAATTGCTAGGATGGGGGACGACGAAACCGGTCCCACCGGACCGACCATCGCCGACGGCAGCGGCGCACGACTCGGGGGTCAGCGCGCCGCCAACGGGCAGCTGCACACGAGCGGTCTCAACCACACGGACGCGGCAGATGAGACCGGTCGATCATCTCCCGAACCACGGATCGAAACGAGCAGACCAGGGCGTTTCGCTGAGGTGACGGTGGACGCTGCACGAGAAACGGTGTCGCGCGTAAGGGGACCGCTGGACGCGAGTCGATCGCGCTCGCCGCGGTGATGCGTGACCCGCTGACCGGGGAGGGTTCGCATGAAACGGTTCGGTACGGCTGGCCGCCTCGTCGCGGTTCTCGCCGTTCTGTTTGCCTTGTCGGGCATGCGGAGCGGTGCCTTCGCGCAAGACGCGGACGGCACTCCGGCCACCGACGACACCGCCACCGCGGCCGCCTCGTACTACGTCGGCGTTTCCTGCTGGCCGGTCGGCGACGGTAGCCAGAGCGCCTGTTCCTTTTCCGCGAGCGCCAGCGACGGATCGGCAATTCAAGCCCTCTGGGTTCCGGCCTGGGTGGCCTGTTCCGACGTCGTCGACTCCGGCGGCGCGGATTGGACGGGCGACGGCTACCACGTCTACGCCGATTCGTTGACCCTGACGTTCGCCGGTTCGGTCAGTCCGGGCGGCGGTGCCGGCTACGTGGTCAGGGTGAACGATACGCCGGTCGATGCCGGTGGCGACGGCCTCGTTTGTAGCGAGGCACCGGTCGTAACCGACGACTCGTCAAGCAACGAAACGACCGGAACCGACGGCACGGCCGACGAGTCAACCGGCGACAACGCAACCGACGGCGGGACAACCGACGACGGGACGGCCGACAACGGCACGACCGGCGACAATGCGACCGATGGCGACGCGGGCGACAACGGCACGGCCGGCAACGGCACGACGGACGATGGATCGGATGCCGGCTCGGGCGACAACGGGACCGCTGGCGATGACCCCTCGACCGTCACCGACGAAGCGACGCCCGAAGCAGGCGGCGACGGTTCGGTGGACGAATCCTGGAGCGCCAACGAAACCGCCAATGGGTCTGGCAACGGCACCGACGAGGGAGCCACCGCCGCGGACGTGCCGGTCCAGGTCGACGTCTCCGTGGTCGTCTACAACTGCACCGCCGATCCCGAAGGGGACGACCCGGCCACCCGGTCGGACATCTGCGATCCGGCCGACGGCGTCGACCTCTCTGCTCAGGACGGGACCACCGATCTCGGCACGCATCCGACATCGGGCGGGGTGTACGTCTTCTTCGCCACCGTCGGGAACGCGTTCGTCGTCGGCGAAGACGTGCCGACCGGTTTTCAACCGATCGGCAACGGCTCCGCCACGATCGATCCGGTGGCGGGGTCGGCAATGGTCACGTTCGTCAACGTCGCGAACGATCAGGGAGGCCACACGCAACTCGGACGCCTTCAACTCGTCCACGGCACCTGCGCGTCGCGCGAACCGCAGGCCCCCGACTTCCACGTCATCCCGCCGCGATCGTTCCAGGCCGAGTCGACGCAGGGGTGCGATCCGACGCCCGGTGCGGTCTTGACCATCACCGGTGACAACCTGCCGGGAGGAAGCGCCCAGGCCATTACCGATGGGAACGGGGTCTGGCGCGGCTACTTGCCGGAGGGGCTCTACGAGATCAGCGAGGACGGCGGTAGCGTCTCGGGCGTTCCGATCGTCGCCGACGACCTGACGGCCGTCGTGGTCATCGACTACGTCG
>DATBFX010000249.1:0-5385 GCA_036558305.1 Thermomicrobiales bacterium
GCCCAGCACTGGCTGCGCCCGACCCACCGCCGCCCCTGGCGGTGGCACCTGCCCGACCTCACCGCCCCCAGTTGGACCGCCCACTGGCGCGCCCTCCAATCGCATCGTTTCGTCTTCGGCCCCCCTGTCCGCTCTTGAACCGCGCACCGGGAGAGGGGTAGGGGGTGAGGGTAGTTCCTACCCGCTCACCAAATCACCACCCGCTCCTCCGGCGCCAGGTACACCGGATCGCCCGGCTTGATCCCGAACGCGTCGAAGAACGCCTGCATGTTCCGCTGGGGTTGCGCCCCCCGCACCTTCGCCGGTGCGTGTTCGTCCGACTTTACCAGCGTCGTCGTGTACTCGTCGCGGGACTTGTCTGCCCAAACGCCCGCCCAGGCCAGGAAGAAGCGCTGATCCTGGGTGAATCCATCGATCGACCCCGGATCGCCAACCTCCTTCAACGCCGCCTGCAGGGCGTCATAGGCGATTTGGGTCCCGCCCATATCGGCGATGTTCTCGCCGATCGTCAGGTTGCCGTCGACGTTGAGACCCGGCAGCACCTCGATCGCGTCGTACTGCGCCACCACCTTCGCCGTCAGGTCCTGGAAATGGCTCTTGTCTTCCGGTGTCCACCAGTCCACGAGGTTGCCTTCGGCGTCGTACTGCGATCCGCTCTGGTCGAACCCATGGGTGATCTCGTGCCCGATCACCGCGCCGATCCCGCCGAAATTCGACGCGAGATCCGCCCGGTAGTCGAAGAACGGCGGCTGGAGGATAGCCGCCGGGAAAACGATCTCGTTGTTGCTCGGGTTGTAGTACGCGTTCACCGTTTGCGGCAGGATGCCCCACTCGTCCCGATCGACCGGTTTGCCGACCTGGGCCAGGACGCGCTTGTACTCGGCGATGTTCGCGCTGAGCAACGTCTGGTTGTACGACTTCTCGATCGAGACGTTCTCGTAGGTCTGCCACTTGTCGGGGTAGCCGACCTTCTTCCGCAGCTTGTCGAGTTTGCCCTCCGCCGTCTTCTTCGTCTCCGGCGACATCCAACTCAGGGCCTCGATGCGCCGGCGGGTGGCATCGACCTCGCGATCGACGAGTTTCTCGATTTGCGCTTTCGCCTCGGGCGGGAAGTACTTCTCGACATAGAGCTTGCCGAGGGCAAAGCCGAGACTCGCGTTGACGGCGTTCAGCGCCTGCTCATCCAGCGATTTTTGTGCCGTGACGCCGGTCAAGGTCGTACCGGTAAACGCGAAGGCGGTATCGCTGATCTCCTCGGACAGCGAAGGCGCCGCGGACCAGAGCGCCTGCAACTTGAGGTAGTCCTTGACAGTTTTCAAATCGGTCTTCTGGACGATGCCGTCGACCGCGTTGAGATACTTCACCTCGGTCACGACGATCGTCTTCTGATCCTTGATCCCCATGAAGTCGAGAAACGCCGGCCAATCGAACGTCGGGTTCGCTTTGGTCAGGTCCGCGACCGGCGTCGGATGGTAGTAGTTGGTCGGATCGTTGAAGTCCGCTGGAGCCAACAACGGCTCGGCCAGCGCCTTTTCGAAGTCGTAGACCGCCTGCGCCGCGGCCGTGGCCCGCGCCTGGTCGTAGCCGAGGTAGCCGAGCAACTTGGCGCTCGTTTCCTTGTACGCCTTACGGATCGCCTCGTTGTTTGCGTCGTCGACCCAGTAGTAGTCGCGGTTCGGCAATCCGAGGACCGGGCCGAGATACCAGGCGACCATCTGCGAGCTATCGGCCAGATCCGCCTGCGGAATGACCCCGTAGAGTCCCCACAGATTCGTGGTCAAGGCCGCTTCCCGCAAGAACGCGTACAACTCCTCCGAGTTCGTGACCGCGTCGATCCGGTCGATGTCGCCCTGGAGCGGGGCGATCCCCTGGGTGTTCCGCGTCTTGAGATCCTCAGCCTGCCGGAAGAGTTGGACCGCCTTCCATTCGTCGGAGCCGACCGGCACCGCGGACGAATTGGAAAGCCCCTTCAGCAGACCGACGGTCTGATCGACCACCTTGTCGTTGACGACGTCGAAACTGCCGTAGCTCCCTTCGTCGGCCGGGATCTCGGTCCGGTCCTGCCAGCCGCCGGTGGCGAAGCGGTAAAAGTCCTCCCCCGGATCGGTCGACCGATCCAGATACGTGACGTCGATCCCGTGGTGCGCCGCACCCTCTTCGGCCGCCGGCGACGCCATCGGCGAGGCGACCGGCGACGCGACCGGCGTCGCCTCCTGCGCCAGCACCGGCGCCAGCGACGACAGCGCGATCAACGCCATCGCCAGCACCGTCGACAACGACCATCGCCTGTGCCACGGCCTCATCGCCTCGTCCTCCCTCCGACGATCCACCCTGATCGAACACCGCGCGGCACGCTCCGGCACCGCGCTACCCGAGAAGCGGGTAGCATAACATCGATGTTTCTTTATGCACGTCGGAACATGCGACCGCGGATCGCCACCGCTACTCGTTCGCCCGATAGATCCCCAGCCCGTCGACGGTCGCTTCCAGGTGGTACCGCGTCGCCACCGCCGCCCAGAAGGCCCGGCCGCCGTCCGCAAACGGCGCCCCGCGACCGGTGTCGACGATGTAGAGCGGCCGCGTCGGCGCCTCAACCATCGCGATCAGGTCGGCCTCGGCGTGGGGAACGGCCGCCAGTTCCTGGGGATACAAGTAGCGGTAGGGCGACGGCCGGTTCGCCAGGTAGGAGATCGCCGGTTGGCTGAACGCGACGTAGACCGGCGCCTCCGCCGGCGAGTGGGTGTTGAGGTAGGTCGCCACCCCCGCCGCCGCCACGACTTCTTCGCGGTGATAGAGCCAGGTGCTGATGCGATTCGGGCCGCCGATCGCGCCGACCCAGTATTGGCCGATCAGCAACGCGACGATCGCCAGCGTGACCATCCGCCACCGGGTGCGCCCAAGCAGACCGCTGAGGTCGCCGAGCGCCGCCACCAGCCAGATCGCCAGCGGCGCCGCGATCTGGATCAAATAGTGGTACCACCAGTCGCCGCCCATGGCGATCCCGGCGAGGCAACCGAGCAACCACAACCGCAGCAACAGACCGCCCTGTTCCTCATCCGAGCGTGCCATCGAACGCCCGAAGAACAGCGGTTCGGCGACCACGCCCGCCACCCGCGGCGCCGGCCACGACACCGGCGCGGGACGCCAGGCCAACCCCGCCGCCCACCTCGCTCCGATCACCACCCCAACCGCTGCCAGCAACGCCCGGCAGTGGCGCACCAAGCGGACCATGCGCTCCCAATGGTGCGCCCTCGTCACCGTCGCGCTGCTCTGGTATTCGAGGCGATAGGTGAACGAGGCATAGACGAAGTCGTGCCAACCCACCAACCACCCGTGGATCAGCGCCGGCGCCATCCCGAGGACGAACCCGCCACCGATCCAAGCCCACCGCCCGAGCACCTGCCGCCAGGAGGCGTCACCGAGGAGCCAGACGAACCCGATCGCGACCGGCAGCATCACCACGCCGGACGGTTTCAACAGCGTCGCCACCGCCGCCAGGACCCCGACCGCGAGCAGCGTCCCGCGGCCTCCCTCCCGCCGCATCCACCGCCACAGCAGCCAGACCACCGCCGCCGAGGGCAGCGCCATGAAGACCTCGGCATTCGCCGTGTAGCCTTCGAGATACGGCGACCCGTTGATCAGCGTGAACACCAGCGCCGCCGCGATTCCGGCCCGCCGCCCGAGCCAGTCGCGCGCGAACAACCAGACGAACAGCGTCGTCGCCAGTCCGACGAACCACGCCCCGAGGTGGATCGCCTCGACGCTCGTCCCCAGCGTGCGAAAGATCAAGCCATAGGCGAGGAAGATCCCCTGCGGGCGGCTGATCCAGAGGTCGTCGTAGAGGTGGCCGCGCCCGTCGAGCCAGCGCCGCGCGACGTAGGCGTAGCCGCCCTCGTCCGCGTTCAGCGGCACGCCGATGAACGGCCAGCGCAGCCCGAAGCTGACCACCACGACGAGCACAGACCAGCCGACCGCCGCGCCCCACGCCTTGCCCCGTTCGATCGCCGCCCTCCTCTTTCGCCGCCGACGAACGCGTCCGGCCATGGCCTGGCGGTCTCGACGCTCGGTCATCTCGGCGGCAGTGTGCACGGACCGTGCCTCCAAAATCGACCGGTGCCGTGCGCAGCGTGATTGAGAGTACATTGCTGGGAAGGACCAGACGACTCGGCTCAGTATACGTGGCAGCGGCGATCTTACTAATGCATGACGACATATGAGTCAAGCCGTCACTTATGAACTTCCTTCGCTCGCGGGCGGCAACAACCTGACGGCGGCGATCCCAAGATTGGGAAGGGCGCCGGCGGCGGCGGGCAATTCCCCCTGGAGGAGGATCGGCGAAGTCGGTGCGAGGCTCCCCCCTTTCGGTTCCTCGGTCACGGCAACCACGTTGTAGGTCGGAGCGTTCGGATCGACCGGTGCCGCCCCCTCGCCGTGATTGTCGACGGTGAAGGTCGGTCCCGGCACCGGTGCATCGCTGCCGCGAATCAGCCACGATTGGTAGACCTTGCCCGGCGGCAAGGCCGGCATGTTGGACACCACCAGCGCGCCGGTTTTGTCGCTGAGGGAGAAGAGGAGCGTTCCCGACTGTCCCGTCTGATTGCCCGCACCCGGCGCCAGGTGCCAGGCGCTCGCATTCGCCTGGCCGCGCAACTCGGCGATCTCCTGGTCCTTGTCGTCGATCGTCCCCATCAGCGCCAGCGCCCAAACGATGGCCCCGACCGCGACGATCGCCAGCACCGCCGCCGCCAGCCAACCCCGGTTCACCCGCCCCATCGCCTCCCAGAGCGAGACCGGCTCCCGCCGCGGCCCGGCCGTGGTCCCGCCCCGGATCCGTCCCCGCGGTCGCGGCGGCGGAAACGCGACCGGCGCCTGCGGCGCGACCGGGGGTTCCCGCCGAGCCGGCACCGCCGCGGCCGCAACCGCCGGTCGCGTTTCCGCCCGTGCGGCCCCCACGATGCGGTCGCGCAACTCCGGCGACGGCAGCGGCAGCGCGGCGGCGTCTGCCTCCGAGTCCGCTTCGAGGTCCAACTCCAGCAATCGCGGCAGCAACGCCACAACCGGCGTCAACTGCGCCACCTCCTGCCGGCACGAGGCACAGGTCGCGAGGTGCTCCTCAAACGCCGCCCGTTCGTCCTCCGGCAACGCGTCGAGCAGGTAGGCGCCGACCGCATCGTGCGGCGGCCCCTCCTGCCCTCCCGCCCCGGCATCCGCGGGCCGATTAACCTGGTCCGAATCCCGACCTTCCGTCACCAACCGTCCTCGTCATCGTCAGTGGCAAGTAGCTAGTTACAAGTGGCAAATGACGAGCTTCGAGCTTGGGCGGCGCGTTCCTCGGTACTTGTCACTTGCCACTTGCCACTTGCCACTTGCCACTCGTCACTCGTC
>DATBFX010000250.1:0-1654 GCA_036558305.1 Thermomicrobiales bacterium
CTACGAAAGCTCCGACGCGCGGCCCATTGGCGAGGTCATGTCTGTCGGCTCGGCTACCTTCTGCAACTACGTCATTCGATCGCCGCCTCGATCGCCTCCGCCACCGAAGCCGCCCGAATCAACTCCAAACCATCAGCACCGACCACGCCGGCCTTACCCCGCGTCGGCGGTAAGACGACGCGCGAGAACCCGAGACGACGCGCCTCGTTCAGACGCCGATCGAGTTGGTTGACCGATCGCAACTCGCCCGACAGCCCGATCTCGCCCACCGCGACCGTGCGCGGGTCGATCGGCCGCTCTTTGAAACTGGACGCGACCGCGAGCGCAACCGCAAGGTCCGCCGCCGGTTCGACGACCTTCAGACCGCCGACGACGTTGGCGAAGACGTCCTGGCTACCGAGCGACATCCCGACCCGTTTTTGCAGCACGGCGATCAGGAGTTGCAACCGGCTGGTGTCCAACCCGTTGGCGCTCCGCCGCGGCAGACCGAACGACGAGCTCGTCGTCAGCGCCTGCACCTCAACGAGAATCGGCCGCGTCCCCTCGACCGTGACGGCGACGGTCGAACCGGCCGCATTGCCGGTCCGCTCCTCCAAGAATGCTTCCGAGGGGTTGCGGACCTCCCGCAGACCGACGTCGGCCATCTCGAAGACGCCGACCTCGTCGGTCGAGCCAAACCGGTTCTTGACGGCGCGCAGAATCCGGTATTGGTGGTAACGATCACCTTCCAAATAGAGCACCGCATCGACCATGTGCTCCAGAACGCGCGGTCCGGCGATCGTCCCCTCCTTCGTGACGTGCCCGACGATCATGACCGGCGTCTGCCGCGGTTTGGCCCATTGCATCAACCGCGAGGTGCATTCGCGCACCTGCGAGACGCTTCCTGCGGCCGAGGAGATCTCGTCGACGAAGACCGTCTGGATCGAGTCGACGATCAACAGACCCGGATCGTGCACCTCCGCCGCGTTGAGCACCTCGGTCAGGTCGGTTTCCGACAAGACCAGCAAGTCGTCGCCGCGGACGCCGAGGCGATCGGCGCGCAGTTTCACCTGTTGCGCCGACTCTTCGCCCGAGACGTAGAGGACGGGTTGACCGGGCGCGGCGAGGGACGCCGCCGCTTGCAGCACCAGGGTCGATTTGCCGATACCGGGATCGCCGCCGATCAAGACGAGCGACCCCGGCACGAGACCGCCGCCGAGGACGCGGTCGAGTTCCTGGATCGGGACGCCGATCCGCTCCTGCGCCGTCGAACCGACGGCGCTCAACGGTTGCGCCCGGTTCGCCGCCCGCATCGTTCGGCCTCCGCCCGCCGGCCGCCGTTCCTCGATCGTTTCGACCATCGTGTTCCACGAACCGCAACCGGGACACCGACCGAGGTAGGCCGGACTCGCGGCGCCGCATTGCTGGCAGATGAATGTGGTTTTGACCTTTGCCATCGTTCTAATCGTTCTAGGAATGCGAGGAGGGGACGACCGCCGGCCGCCCCCTCTCCTCGACTCTCGGTTGCCGACGCCCGCTACACCACCGTTGCCAGCGCCTCGGTCTCGACCTCGGCCTCGACGGCGACGAGTTTGAGCAGGTCGTCTTCGACTTCGACACGAATCGTCGAATTCGCGTGGTACTTGCTGTTTAGCAGCCCCTCCGCCAGGGGGTC
>DATBFX010000251.1:0-11161 GCA_036558305.1 Thermomicrobiales bacterium
CTCTTCCCGGGCGACGCAAAGCGATTCGAATTCACCGACGGCGGCCTGGAACTGCCGGCGGGCGCGGTTCCGGTCGTGGCAACGCCACAGACCCAGAAGTAGGTCCGACTCAGACCGGCGTCCCGCAGCGAGGGCAAAAACGGTCGGACTCGCCCAACTCGGCGGCGCAGGCGCGACACTGGCGAGGTCCTGGGTCGTGCGAGGAGGTGGTGAGGGTCGGCGAAGGAGCGCCGATCCAACCCGGGTGGGTGGATCGCCGGATCCAGGCCAGGGCGGAAACCTCCTCGTCGGAACCGCGTCCGTTCGAGCCGGATTCAGACTGGTCAGGAGCCGCCTCATCGACCCGATTCGCGGCGGCGGCCGGTGGCTGCGGTTCCGGCTGGGTCTGACCGTTTGGATTCGGTCGCTCATCGGCCGGCGTCGACTCGCCGGCTTGCCACGCGGCCTGGGCTCGACGGTACCAATCGTCTCCGGCGAAGTCATCGGTTCGCCAAGCCGCGGGTTGTCCGTTCGGCGACGGCATCCCGCTGCCGCCGGCGTACGCGAGGCCGGACGCATCCACGGGCGGCAGCGGGATGGTCTCGTTTGCCGAAGGGGCGTCGACCTCATACCGTCCGCTGGCCGAGTCGTACCCGCGAGCGACCGGTTCGTACTTGCCATCGTCGGCGCCGCGGGGGAGACGCACCGGTCGCTGACGGCTGTCCGCTTCCTGGTAGGTGGCCGGTTCCGAAACGTCGGTTGCCGGAACGAGCGGCACGCCGGGGTGCCGGCGCCGGACGAGTAAGCGAACGACGATCGCCAAGGCGACCACGGCCGCGCCGCCGACCAGGAGCCAACCGAACTGCCGCAGCAGCAGGCGCGACACGTTGCTCCGATCGAGCGCTCGTTGGGCTCCTTCGTCGGCGATGAAGCGGTCGATGAAGCTCAACAGGTAGTGGAGCAGCAAGACGCCGTTGATCGCCGCCAGCACCCCTCCGGCGACGCGCGCACCGAGCGATACGTCCGGGGAACCGGCAAGTGCGCTGCCGGCGTAGCCGAGCAGGATGGTTGCCGAGAGGAGCGCGATCGCGGCGACGAAAAGTTGGGCGACGTCCGGACGCAGATCGGTGAGATCGGCCAGATCGGTTCCCCACGGGCTCGCCCACGACGAGGCAAGCGCGAACCCCGCGAAGATCCCGGCCGTGACGACCACTTCCTTGGCGGCGCCACGCCAAAAGCCGATCGCGGCGAACAGCACGACGATCAGGCCGAGGAGGATGTCGAGAATGAGATAATCGTCCATCGCTCGTGTTTTGAAGTGCCACGATCCGTCGCCACGGCCCGACGCCGCCGTGGTCGTCTCGGCGAAGGTTCTGTATCAGATACGCAACAAGTGCCGCCGACGGCTCTGTCGTACCCAGGATTTTAGCACCAGACGTCGAAACACCCTGCCGCGAACTTATCGTCAAGCCGCGGCCAGGATGTGGTAGCATTTTTGGTGGTGCGCCCCGCGCCGGATCATCTCATCGCCCCAGTTTCGCGGGGCACCAGACAGGAGGAAGCGATTTCCAATCCATCGCCGGGCCGCGGTGGACGTCGACCACGCGCGCGATCGAGCGCGATCACCGAACACCGCGAGTCGTCCACCATGTCCGTCCCGATCGTCGCCGAACCGCCGGCAACCGAATTCGCTTGGCGACGCATCGATCTCCACCTCCACACTCCGGCCTCCGCCGACTACCAGCAACCCGACGCGAGTTACCTCGAGATCCTGCGGCAGGCCGAAGAGCGCGGTCTCGACCTGATCGCCTTTACCGACCACAACTCGGTCCGCGGGTACGCCGACCTCTGGCGCGAGATCGAAGACCTTGAACTGTTGGAGTATCTCGGCCGTCTGCGGGACGACGAGCGGCAACGCTTAGCCGAATACCGCCGCCTTCTCGGCTCCATCGTCTTGCTGCCGGGGTTCGAGTTCACCGCCACCTTCGGCTTCCACATCCTGGCGATCTTTCCGGAGACCACCTCGGTCCGCAAGATGGAACACCTGCTGATGACCCTCGGCGTGGCGGAGGAGGCGTTCGGCCGCGGCGAAGTCGGCGCCACGACCGACGTGCTCTCGGCCTACCGCCTCCTCGATCAACATGGCGCGCTGGTGATCGGCGCCCACGTCAACTCCGCCAACGGCGTGGCGATGCAGGGTTTGCGGTTCGGGGGTCAAACCAAGATCGCCTACACGCAGGACCCACACCTCCACGCCTTGGAGGTGACCGATCTGGAAACGCCGGCGAACCGCCGTTCCACCGCCCGCTTCTTCAGCGGGATCAAGGCCGAGTACCCACGGCGGATGCACGTCATTCAGGGCTCCGATGCGCATCGCCTCGATCGCGATCCGCTTCGCCCGACCAATTTTGGCGTGGGCGAACGAGCCACCGAGGCATTTGTCCCTTCGCTCTCGTTTCAGACGCTGAAATCGCTCTTCGGGGGCAGCGAATTCGACCGCACCCGGCCCGCCCGGCCACTACCGGGCCAGGGGGACCAGGTCAAACTCGCGCGCGAGGAAGGCAACACCGCGACTCAGGCATTCCACGAACACTTGACGACGAAGCGAAACGGCGCGATGAACGTCTTACGCGACGTGGTGGCGCTGGCGAACACGAGCGGCGGCACCATCTTCGTCGGCGCGAGCGCGGCCGAGAAGCGACCGATCGCCGGCGTCGGCGATGCCGCAACGACCGAGCGAACGCTGCGCGACGAAATCGGGAAGAATGTCGCGCCCGAGCCGACGCTGGAGATCGATACCTTGCATTCCGACGGCAAACCGGTCCTGGCGATCCGGGTAACGGACGGACCCGACAAACCGTACGCCATGTCCCCGGGTGCGATCTACGTTCGCACGAACGGTGAGTCGGTTCTCGCCGGTCGAGACGAAATCGTCGCGATGGTTCGCGCCTCTGTCGCGCGCGACCACGCCTCCGCCCAGCCGCCGCCCGCGGCGATCCGGCCGCCCGAGCAGCCGACCGAGCAACCAAAGCCACGCGCGACGCGCCAGCGCGGGAAACGCTCGGCGACCGCAGGCGGTCCGATCGTTTCGATCGCGACCGGGAAAGCGACGACTCGCACCGCCAACAGGGGACATCACGTCGGTACCAACGGTGCGAGCGAAGTCGCGCCCGCTCCGACTCGCGACGCAACAGACCCCGCCCCCCCCACCGGCGTCGAGATCGTCGCGGTTCGCAAGAACGACGACTCGACCTCGTACACGCTGCGCGACCTGCGGACCGGCGAAGCAACCGAAGGCGTGACGCGCGAATCGGCGCGCGGTCTCTGGCGGTACGCGATCGAGCAGCGCGAGGAGAAATTGGTCGAGGAGGGCCACATCCGCTGGAAGGGCGATCGCGGTTTCTGGAAAACGTACCGTGGTTCGGCGGGCGAACTCCGCTACAACCTCGCCCATCGCGGCGGCGGCACCCTGCGCCTCTTCTACGGCGTCTCACTCGACGGCTTGGACGCCGAGTGGCAGGCGGTCCTGCCGCAACGCCAACCGGCGGAGGCGTAACCTTCGGCGGCGCCCACGACCGCGTTGCCGCGGGCCAAAGGGCTACGGTGTCGGCAGAAATCCCCGCATCGATACCCGCTCGTCCAGGCCGACGACATCCCCCACGATGCCGTCCGCATCACCCGCAAAGGCGGTCCCAACCGCGAGATCGTGCAACTTCGCGACCACCTCGTCCCAGCTCACCGCATTCTCGGGATCGCCCTTCGGCGCGTCCACTCGCGCCGTCTCCGTCGTGCCATCGGCCATCTCCGCGGTGACGCGCGCCGACCAGGTCAGGGGGTAAGCAGCGTCGATCTCTGGATCGACGGACAGGTCGATCCGCGACATGAAATCGCGAGTCGCCGGATCTGCCAGCCGGTCGGGCGCAAAATCGTGGAGCCCGACGCGGCCGTGCAGGAGCGCCTGAGCCGTACAGTACTGGAGACTGAACTTCGCCTGATAAGTGTTCGTCGGATTCGGCGCATCGGTGACCTGAAGCGCCGTCCCGTACGTTTCGACCCGGACCCGCCGAGCGCCGCTGAGATCGGGGCCGATTCGATTCCTCAATTCACGGGCGGCGTCCACTGCCGGGTGGGTGTGTCGACACGAGGCGTGCGGTTTAATCGAGACTCCGGCGATTTTCCAGCCACAACCGCGCGCGCCGAGACCGCGGTCGAGTCCCGCCGTCACCCGCGCCGGATCGGCATCGCTCGACATCGCCGCGAACAACCCTTGCGGTCCCTCCAGGATCTCGGTCGCGCCGGTGAACCCATTCCGGGCGAGTCGCGCCGCGAGGAGACCGTTCGACGAGGCGCGACCGGCGTGGAGGTGTTTGGTCATCGCCCCGTCGTGGTTGAACTGCCAGAGTCCGCCGGCGATGCTGCCCGCGTTGCCGAGCGCCCAGGTCAATCGCTCCGCGTCGAGTCCGAGGACGATCCCCGCGGCGACCGCCGCTCCGAACGTCCCGCAGGTCGCGGTGTTTTGCCAATATCGGTAGTGCGACCGGCCGACGGCCCCGCCGACGCGAATCGCCGCCTCGTAGCCGGCAATCACGGCAAACAGGAACCGCTTGCCGGAGGCGTCGACTGACTCGGCGGCGGCCAGCGCGGCGGGTATGACGACCGTTCCGGGATGGACGACCGACCCGCGATCGAGATCGTCCATCTCGACGATGTGCGACAGACCGCCGTTGACCAGGGTGGCAACGTCGGCATCGCGCCCTTCGGCGATCCCGAGTACCCGGCAAACGCCACAGCCGTGATCGCGCCCCTCTTCGATCAGCATCCGACCGGGGACCGTCGCGGTACCGGCGACCGCCGACGCAAGCCAATCGAGCACGAAGAGTCTCGCGTATCGAAGATCGTCGGCCGAGAGATCCGCCGGATCGAACGACGTCAGCGCGGCCGCCAGTTGTTGGGTCAGGCTCTGCTTCGCCATCGGTTCCCCTTAGCCAAACGACAATCGGCGAAACGTGCGTAGGGGCGGACCGGGTGCCCTCTGGGCGCTGTCCGCCCCTACGGATCCGCGCACGTGGCGATCACCGAGTCTCGGATGCCATGTGCAGATGCGCCCTAATGCTTGACGACCACGACGTCCTTGTCGAACCAGATCGGTAGGTTGCCGGTCCACGGTCCTTGCTTGGTGCCCTGGAGCCAGGGCTTTTGGACGTACGTCTGCAGCCAGTAGCCGAGAGGGACGTAGACGGCGTTCTTGATCGCGAGTTCCTCGGCCTGTCGGTACTGGTCGTTGCGGGTGGCATCGTCGAGCTCGACGTCGGCCTTGGTCACGAGGTCGTCGAAGGTCTTGGAATCCGCACCCGGATCGAAGTCGCCCGCCGGTTGCAGATCGTGGTTCCAGTTGAAGACGCCCTTCATGAAGGGCGACGTCGATGCGAAGACGTCGGAGAGCAAGTGCGGCGTTTCGGTGACGTACCCCCACCACATGATGTCGAACTGGCGTCCGCCGTTGTCGTCTTGAAGCTGCTGGATTTGGGCACGCGATTTGGACGTGTCGTGCTGGACCTCGACGCCGAGGTTTTCCTTGATCATGTCCAGGAAGGCCTGCCAACGCGCCTTCTCGTCGTCGGTGTCTTCGGACGGCTCGTAGTAGGTGACGGCCGGCAGACCCTGGCCGTCCTTGAAACCGGCGTCTTCCAGCGACTTCTTGGCAGCCCCGGCATCGAAACCGAGGACTTCCGGGGGCTTGTAGCCGCTGTTCTGGGCGACGACGGGCTGGGTAAACGACTGCGCCGCCACCCAACTCCCTTCCCAGATCGTGTTCGCCAACTTGTCGCGGTCGATCGCCTGGGCAAAGGCGCGGCGGACGCGGACGTCGTTGAACGGCGGTTGGGCGAAGTCCATAGCGAGCGAATAGACGGTCCCCTGCGGCGAAATCGATTTGAGTTCCTTCGACAGCGTCGGGTCCCGCTCGACCGAGGATTTGAGCGAGATCGGCACGTCGGCGACGACCGCTTTGTCCTGCTTGTACATGTTCAGCGCCTCGTTGGCGGCGCTCGGTCCGGTGACGTAGCTCCAAACCAGCTTGGTAATCGACGGTGAATTCCCGCCGTAGTGGTTCGAATTGGGCTCCATCACCAACTCTTTGCTTTCGTCGAAACTGGTGATGCGCCACGGTCCGGTCCCGGCATCGTGGAGGTAGAAGTCCTCCGGGTTGGACTGGAGCACGGACGGATCGACCACCGACCAGACGAAGGCGGCGAGATACGATTTGAAATAGGAATAGGGTTTGCTGAGCGTGATCTCGACGGTCGCGTCGTCGACCGCCTTGACGGCGAGCGTCTTGCTTTTGCGCGAGATGTAGCTCGTGTACCCCTTGATGTGCTGCATGTACTGCGCCATCGGCGAGAGCCGGCTGGGATCGAGGGCGCGCTTCCAGGAGGTCACGAAGTCGGCGGCCTTGACCTGCTTGCCGCTCGCGTACTTGGCGTCCGGGCGGATCTTGAACTGGTAGACCGTCCCGTCCTCGCTGACCGTGTAGCTCTCGGCGAGGTCGAGTTGGACCTTGCCGTTTTCGTCGTAGCGAACGAGCCCGCCCCAGACATTCGGGAACATGACCCAGAACGGCCCCCAGTTGACGGTGCGGTGCGGATCGAGGGTGACCGGCTGGCCGAACGTATCGAACGGGATGGTGACCGTCACGTCCTTTTCGATCTCCGCCTCCTGGTACCGGTCGACGACCCGCGACGTGGCGGACGGTGCCGCGCTGGCGGCTCCGAGTCGCGCCGTCGCCAGCGCCCCAGCCGCGACGGCGGACCAGCGGAGAAGGTCGCGGCGGCTGCCTTTGGGACTGGTCCGGCGGAAGGTTTCGACGAGCTGGTCGAGTTCCCGGCGCTCGTGTTCGGTAGGTGTGAGGAGATGAGCGTGTTGGGAGAGATCGGCGTTGGACATCACAGGCTCCTTCTGACGGTCACGTCGCGGCCGGTCGTCGCGCGGCGTCGCAACCACGGGCTGGGAATCTTGGCAAACCTCGCACACGATGAGGTCGCCGCAACGCTACCACGCGATTCGGCAGCGCGACAAAGCGGGTGCCCTCGACTGGACGAAGGCACCACGTCACTGGTTCCTCACTCCTTAACGCCCCGCCCGGCGGATGGTTACCGGGTCGCCGATCGTCGTTCCGCGCTTGCAAACTCGCAATGTCGATCTGGGCTAACCGACCTCGTAGCCGTAGGACCGGCTGCCGGCGTCTTCCAGGTAGCGGGCGAGCAACCGAATACAGCCGTCGATGTCGTCGACGGCGGCCATCTCGTTGACCGTGTGGACGTACCTCGTCGGCACCGACAGGGTGATCGCCGGGGCGCCGCCGCGCGCCAGTTGCATCGCGCCGGCATCGGTGCCGCCGCGGGGCAGGATTTCGAACTGGTAGCGGATGTTGTGGCGCTCCGCCAGATCGCGGAAGTGCTGAAGCAACTTCGGATGGCTGATGTGCGACGAGTCCATGATTTTGAGCGCCACGCCCTGACCGAGACGCGTGACGGCCAGTTGCGGCTTGCTCTCCGGGATGTCCATCGCCAGCGTGATGTCCAGGGCGACGGCGACGTCCGGCGCCACGTCGAACGCGGCCGTCTGCGCCCCGCGCAGTCCGACCTCCTCCTGCGTCGTCGCAACGGCCACGATCTCCGCCGTCCCCCCCTGCATCGCCTTGATCGCCTCGATCATGACGAAGACGCTGACGCGGTCGTCGAGCGATTTGCTCATGACGGTGTGACCGACCTCCTCCAGGGTGCGGTCCATCGTCACCATGTCGCCGACTTCGACGTTGGCCTTTACCTCGTCGACCGGGAGACCGAGGTCGACGAAGAGTTCCTCCAGTTTCGGCGGCTTGATTTCGGAGGGATCGAGGAGGTGGATCGGTTTGGCGGCGGGTTGGACGGCACCGCGGAAGGTCCCGCCCTTGAATCCGTGCACGAGCACGCGTTGCGCGATCAGGACGCGCGGATCGAAACCGCCGACCGGATGCAAGCGGAGGAAGCCCTGATCGTCGATGTGGCTGACGAAAAACCCGATCTCGTCCATGTGGGCGGCGATCATCACCCGCGGTCCGCCCTTGCCCTTTTTCACCCCGATCACGTTGCCCATGACGTCGACCCGCAACTCGTCGACGAGCGGTTTCAACGCCCCGACGACGATCGGGCGGATCACGTCTTCGCGGCTCGGGATACCGGGTGCCTCGCATAACCGCTTCAACAGCTCGACGTTGATGGTGGCCAAGGGGGACTCCTGCTCCTCACGCGGTCGCTCGGATGAACGCGCCGCCGCTCGATGTTCCGGGCCGGGATGCTATCACAGGAGAGAGGCCGTCGCGGTTATGCGACCACAATCGACGACGAACAGGGCGGCCCGCTGGACCGCCCTGCCTTCGACAGATTCGAACGATGATTATCGCCCCGCGCCTATTGCTGGATCAGGAGCAACGCGTTGACACCGGTCATACCGTCGCGCTGGAAGGCGACCGCCGTCAGCGACTTCAACGCGGCGTACTTGTTCGTCGCCGGCGTTGCAGCCGCTTCCGGTGTCGCCGCGGTGAAGTAGTCCTCGCACGCCTGACCGTCGAAGTCTTGATCGAGTTCCCAATTCGTCGCCTGGTCGGCGTCGAAAGCCTCCTGCGCGGCGGCCTGGGACGAGAACTGGCCGCACTTCTCGCTCGCGTCGGCCGTTTCGAAGCTGGACGCGCTGGCCGCCATCCCGGCCTGGGCGAGCGGGATGATCTGCGTCAAGTCGAGGTAGAACAGGCCGTTGTGCTCGGCCGGCAATTCGGCGATCGCCGCCTGGAAATTGGGGTTGTCGGCAAGCGACGAGCCGCTGTTCGCAACGTAGTCGGCGATCGCGTTGTTGAGGCTGAGGATGAAGTTGCCGTTGACGACGCCGTACTCGATCGTGATCGGGTTCGTACCACCGGTGCTGGCGAACGTCAGCACGTTGATCTGGTCTTGACCGATCAGTTTGGTCGTGATCGTCCCCTGACCGGACAAACCGGCCTGCAGCAGAAACGAAAGTTTGGAGACGGCGTCGCTGACCGTGGTCGGGGTCTGCGCCTTCGAAACCATCAGCAGGTGGGCCCCGCTGTAATCCTGGTTGCTGAGGGCGTTGGGATCGATGCCCCAGGCCGCGATCCCCCATTCACCGACCAACTGATCGATGAAGTCGGTCTTGATGTTGAATCCGAGGAGCGTCTGGAGCTGGGCGAACTGCTCCTGGGCGATCTCTTCGGGCGTCATGCCCGGGCTCGGCGTCGCGACCTCGCCCCCGACCGAGCCGGTCAGACTGCTCAGCGCGGAGAGAAAGATCGCGTCGAGGAATCCGGTCTTGCCCAGGTCGGCGCCGTCGGCCAGGAAGAGGGTGTCGCCGGGTACCTTCGACGGCAATTCCGGCGCGAAATTGGCCGGCAAATTGGTGGTGCCGCCGGCGGCCGGAATCGTAATCGCGTCGAAGCGGAAACCGGGATCGTCCGCCCAGACGACGAAGCCGGTGTTTGCTTTGAGTTGCTGGAGGTTGATCGTCGAGAGGTCGACGCCGGCGCCCGCCGACATGAGTTGCTTTGCCATCTCCGGGCCGTTGGCGTGTCCGAAGAGCAACCAATCGGCATTCAGCTCGGCGGCAACCTTTTTGAAATCCGCCGAATCCGCGAGCGGCGGCGTCTTGCCCGAGTGGGTGTCGATCACCGGTTCGATGTCGGCCGCCGCGGAACCCAGGACGACGAAGTCGCCGACGCGTGCCAGGGCGGAACCGGTGCCGTCGCTGCTGGACGGATCGGCTGGGATCGTCTCGATCTTGACCCCATCGTACGTCGTCTCCGAGACGGTTGCGCCCTGATTCGTCGCGTCCTGCTTCAGCGCCGTCTCCGCCGCCGTGAAGGCGGCGTTCGGGTCCGGTGCCGAGACGATGACCGCCGTGCTCGCGGCCGATGCGGCTCCGGCTTCGGGCGTGCCGACGCCAAGCCCGGAGACACCGATGTCGGTGGTCAGGGTACCGGAGAGGGCGGAGAGGTCCGACCCGAAGTCGAACACCGCGACTCCGGCCTCGCCGCCGAGCAGTGCTTGAAATTGGGCGCCCTCGGTGGCATTACCGCCGGTCATCGTCGAGCTGATCTGGCCGGCGAGATCCTCGACCGAGACGTCGACGCCGGCGCGCTGCAAGAGTTCCGTAGCCTTTTGATACTGCGGGGAGGTCGTATTGAGGTCGATGGCGACATAGAGCAGTGTCGTGTCCGGCGTCACCGACGCTGTGACGGGGATCTTCGCCTGGGCGAGAACCGCTGCCGGCGCCCGTCCGATCGCGGACGCGCTCGCGGCCATCGCGACAAGGAGCAGCGCGAGTGTCGCCGAGACGACCGGCTGTGCGCGTTGTCCACCGATCGCGCGGCCTCGACCAAACCGAGAAAATCGCTTCATCGCTTCCCTCGCTCTATCGCGGTGCCGTCGCGACGCCATCCTGGCTGCCACGGGTCGACGGACCCCGCACTCGTTGGTGGTGATCGCCGGTCGCACGGTGCGCGGCCGGCGGCCCCGACGGGCTGGCTTTGCCCAACTGTAGGTGCCGGTCACGCGGATCGTCAATGGCAAGCAAAGGAGTTGCCCCTCGGGTCGACCGGGGGTTCCGGGACGTCGACTTCTCCCGACGGAGCCGCCACCCGCGTCTGCGACGATGGCTGCGAGGTTGGCGGCATCGAGGCAGCGCCCAGGGCATCGTTCGTGCGCAGTCGTCGAGGGTACGATGGCATACAATCGCCTCGGCACGTGTCGGAACCGAATGGAAGGGAGAGTCACCTCAACCCATGGAATCGCAGCACTCGGCCGGTCCCAATCCCCTCTGCGAGGTCGGACGCACCCATCCCCGTGATCGCCACCGGATGCGACCCCTCGACGGCTACCCCGGCGTCTGGGTCTGCACCAAACACGATCTCTACGCCACCGTCGTCCCCAAAGAGCGCGCCGACGAGATCGAACGCGGCGACCCCTTCCCCATGCACGACGGCGCCGCGGGCGTCGCCAGCCGCACCGGCGACGAGCGACCGGGTGGCGTGATTCTCTATTACCACCCGAAAAGGGGATGAACTCGATGCCCATCAACGGTGCTGGCGCCCGCTCCGGCTGGACGGGCGGACACGGAGGTCCGCCCCTACGAGTCG